>JBBRHC010000011.1:0-23727 GCA_038223295.1 Opitutales bacterium | reverse complement strand
ATCCCCATTTCTTCCAACCGAAAACTGGGCGGGGGCGCGGCGGGGGGGGGGGGGGGGGGCGGGGGGGGGGCCGGCGGGGGGGGGGGGGGGGGGGGGGGGGGGGGGGGGGGGGGGGGGGGGGTGGCGCCGGGGGGGGGGGGGGGGGGTGGGGGCGGCGGAGGCGATGGCGGCGCGGGCGTTGGCGAGGAGGTTGATAAGGATCTGGACGACGGCGTTGCGGTCGGCGTGGACGAGGGGCGCAGCGGCGTCCGGGGCGGATTCGAGGAGGATGGCGGAGTCGGGGAGGTGGTCGGGGGTTTTGTCGATGAGAAGGGCTTCGCGGAGGGCCTCGCGGAGGTCGAAAATTTCGTGGTGGCGGGTGGACTTGGCGAGGGTCTGCTGGCGGGCGACGATGTCCTTCAGGTGGTCGACGCCGGTGCGGAGGGAGGCGAGCTCCACGTCCGCGTGGCCGAGGTGGGTGACGACGTGGTCGGAGACGGCGACGGCGAAGGAGAGGACGTCGGGGGCGTCGGGGTGGGAGGCGAAGACGGGGGCGGCCTTGGGGGGCGGGGAGCGGAAGAAATCGCGCAGGGCGGTGGCGGAGACGACGGCGCGGGACTGGAGGTGGGAGGCGAGGAGCGAGGCGGATACGTTGATGCTGTTGAGGGCGTTGCCGATGTTGTGGAGGACGCCGGTGGCGACCTCGGCCATGCCGGCGGCGTGGGAGAGACGGAGGAGTTCGCGGTGGTTTTGGCGGAGGCTGGCCTCGGCGGTTTTGCGCTCGCGGATCTCCTTGTCGAGGACGGTGAGCTGGCGGGCGAGCTCGGCGTCGCGTTTGCCGACCTCCTCGATCATGGTGTTGAGGGCATGGGCGAGGGCGGTGATCTCGGCGGTGCCGCCAGGGCGGGCGCGAACGGTGTAGTCGCGGCGGGTGGCGACATCGGAGGCGGTGCGGGCGAGCTCGACGAGGGGCGCGGCGACGGCCCCGCGGAAACGGGCGGCGAGGGCGGCGGCGAGGAGGGCGGAAAGGCCGAAGGCGCCGACGTAGACGATGGCCCAGGTGATGGCGGTGCGAACGAGCTCGGCGCGGATATCCGTCGTGACGAGGAGCTGGCCGTATGCGTCGTCGCGGTAGCGGACGGGAACGAGCATGGAGTAGGCGACCTCGCCGGTGAGGTCCGGGGGCGTGAGGGGGGTGTCGCCGTAGGAAACGAAACGACGGCTGTCCTGATCGTAGAGGGCGGCGGAGACAATGAGGGGGTCGTTGCGGAGGGAGGCGAGGATATCGGCGGCGGCGGCCTCGTCGCGGAAGGCGAGGGCGGCGGCGGCGTTGGACGAGATGATCTGCGCGGTGGCGGAGAGCGAGTCGGAGAGGCGAATCCTGGTCTGGGCGAGGTGATGGTAGAACAACACGGCGCCGACGGGCACGAGAACGGAGAGGCAGATGACGAAGGTGAAGACGAGCACCTGCCGGTGAATGGAGCGGGCGCGGGGTTTCATGGCGCGACGTCGGAGGGCGCGGCGGGCATGACGCGGGCGAGGGCGAGCAGACGGGAACTGAAGGAGAGTCCCGAGGTGGCGGCGTGGGCGGGGGCGATTTCGAAACGCAGGCGGCCCTCGTCGCGGTAGAGGTTGATCATGCCGCCTTGAGCGAGGAAATCGGGGCTTTGGGACAACGTGAGCACGGGGCGGCGGGCGAGGTGGGCGAGGCCTTCGGCCACGGAGAAAAAGGGGGCCTCGGCGGCGGTGATCCGGGGATCGAAATAGACGGCGTCGCAGCCATCGAGATCGCGAAGGCTCCGGATGCGGCGGACCTCGATCTCGCGCCCGCGAATTTTTTGGCCTTTGGTCACGCGGATGAGTTCGTCCTCGAGTTCGCGGTCGCCGGCGATGCCCACGAAAAAGTGGGGCGCGGCGTCGGGCGGGGCCACGGTCGCGGCGGGCGGCGGCGAAGGCCAGTCGGTGAAGCGCAGGAAATTAACCACATAGAGCGCCTTGATCTCGGTGGAGGTGAGCGCGGGCGGGTTAGGCGCGGCGGACGCGGCTGCGGGGGAAGACGTGGATGCGTGCACTCGGCCAGGGCCCGGATCGCCGTGCGCGGCGGGCGCGAGGGCGGGGTGGAAGAGCAAAAGCGCGGCCAGCAGCCACGGAGGGCAATGCGGGGGAGGGTGCGGAGGGCGCATCAGAACTCGCGGGTGGCGCGGACGAGGAAGGTGCGGGGCGGGGAGCTGATCTGGCCGATGTTCTTGGGGTCCGACCAGGTGGCGTCGGCGATGTTGTAGGCCGAGAGAGAGGCGCTCCAGTGGCGCCAGAGCTGGGCGGTGCGGAGGGTGAGGTTGGCGGTGAGGTAGTCGTCTACGGGCCGGGCGACGCCGGAGAGGTCGCCGGCGTCCTGGCGCTCGCCGACGTATTGAAGTTCGCCGCCGAGGCGAAGGGAGCGGACGCCGAGGGGGGTGGAGACGTTGAGCTTTAAAAGGGTGCGGGGGGCGTCGGCGACGAGGCGATCGGTGGCGTCGTCCTCGGTGCGTTGAATCGTGCCGGAGGCGCGGAGCTGGACGCCTAAGGGCAGGAGGGCGCCGAGCCCGATGTCCATGCCCTCGGTGCGGAAGTTTTGGACGTTGGCGAAGGTGAGCTCGTCGGGGACGGCGGGGTTGGCGTTGGTGGGAACAGTGGTGATGAGGTCGTCGGAGGTGATGCGATGGAGCGTCGCATCGAGGCGCCAGACGGAGGTGAGCTGGCGCTCGAAAATGAGTTCCCAGGATCGGTTGGTCTCGGGGCCGATGTCGGGATTGGGGACGAGGCCGGCCTCGCCGGCGAAGCGCTCCTCGAGATTGGGCACGCGGAAAGACTCCCCGTAGAGGAGTTTAAGGGTGGTGTCCGGGGAGGCTTCCCAGATGAGGCCGAGGCGAGGGGTGAAACGTTTCTCGTCGGTGCTGTAGAAGTCGTAACGTCCGCCGAGCGAGAGGCGAAGGGAGGCGAGTAGTTCCCAGTCCAACTGTGCGAAGGGGCTGACGTAGTGGGATGACTCGCGGACGCGGACCTCGGCGACGCCGGTGTCGAGGTTGTCGCGCCCGAGGTTCTGGAAAAAGTTTACCTGATGCTCGAGGCCGGCGACGAGCGTGTGGCGGCCGGAGAGAGTTTGTTGCCAACGCAGCTCGGTGTTGAGCGAGAGGCTCCCGGCGTAGGGCGACAGGCGCTCAAAGTTGGTGTTGGCGGGGGAAAAGAGGCCTTCGTAGCTGTAATAATCCAGGGCGATCTTGCCGGTAAAGGTGGAGTCGGGCGCGGGGTCGCCGGTGGCGCGGATGAGGGCATAGGCGCGCTCGTCGATGCCGTAGGCGGGGGTGTCGACGTTGGTGAAAAAAACCGGCGGCAAGACGTCCTTGCGCCGGCGCACGTAGGCGACCTCGGTCTCGAAGCCGCGCCAGGCGGCGTGGGCGAAAAAGTTTTTGTGGCGGGTCTGGTCCTGGTCGGAGACGGAGGTGGCGGTGAGGGCCGGATCGGCGTCGCGCCAGGACTGGGGCAAGGTGAAATCGTCCTCGCCCTGGGACCACGCCTCGGTCGCGGAAAGGGTGTAATCGACCCCGCCGGAGGTGCGGTCGCCGTAGGAAACGCGACCTTTCAGCGAAGGTTCGGAGCCAGCCGAGACGCCGACCTGGCCGCCGTCGAGATCGCGCCCGCGCTTGGGGATGACGTTGACCGCGCCGTAGAAGGCGTTGCTGCCGTAGACGGAGGAGCCGGGGCCGCGGATGATCTCGATGCGCTCGACCATATCGAGATCGAGGATGAACTCGGTGCCGATGGCGCCCTGCTGGTAGATGGCGTCGTTGAGGCGGTGGCCGTCGATGAGGACGAGGGTGCGGGAGTTGTAATCGAAGGGGCGGGTGAAGCCGCGATTGCCGATGTAGTCGTAGAACCGATCACTGCGGATGTGGACGCCGGGGGCGGTGCGGAGGGCGTCGGAAAGGGTGCGCCAGCCGTGGTTTTTGATATCGTTGGCGGTGAAGACGGTGACGCCGGCGGGGGCGCGGCGGACGGACTGCTCGTACTTGGAGACGCCGGAGACGAACTCCACGGGCATATCAACGAGCTGCTCCAGCGGGATGTCGATCCGCGAGTCCGTGTCCAGTAGGGGATACGTGGATACAGGCGGGGCGTCGGCGGCGGCGTCCGCGTGACTTCGTGCGGTGAAGAGCAGGAGGCAGGATACCAAAACACGGGCGCGTGGGGCGGGGTGGGACTTCATGGCATTCCGGGGGTAGGGGATGGGGGGGAAAGGAGGGACGCGGCGGAGGAGGTGGAGCCCGGCTTGGGGCGCGGGCAAACCTGTGTCAGCCAAATCATCGGGAGGCAGGGGTAAACCTGTCGAGCCCGGCATGGCGCGCGGGCGGCAAAATATGGCGCCAAAGAAAAGACGCGGGAGGCGGGTGGTGCGCGCGCGGTTTACGGGGCCGTCCGGGCGTGATGGCGCAGCGCACGTTGGTGAGCGGCGAGGCCGAGATCCTCCGCGCCGACCTCCAGTGCGAGCTCCATGAGCGTCTGCACGGCCTCGGCTGCGCGGCCGGCGTCGCGCAGGGCGAGGGCGCGGTAGGCGGGCAGCTCGCGGGCGTCGGGAAACAGCAGGGCGGCGCGGGCGAGCAAATCGGCGGCGCGCGCGGGATCACCGGCGAGGCGCAGGACGTTGCCCAGGCCGACGAGGGCGTTCAAGTGTTCGGCTGGCGAGAGACCGAGCGCCACCGCGCGCTCGTAGTGTGGGACGGCGGCGGCGGGGCGGGCGGCTAGCTCGTGGGTGTAACCGAGCTGGAAGGCTATCTCCGCGACGTGCGGATGGCGCGCATCGAGCGCGGTCAAGGCGGGCAGCACCGTGACGATGCGTCCGCCGTGGCGGGCGCCGATGATGGCGGCAAGTTCGGGTTTCCAGTCGGGAGTCATGCGTGGCAGCCGTGTGTTTTTGGCATAGGCGGAGCCGGGGCGAGACCGGATTTGCGCGGCGCGACCGGAGCGAACGGGCGGGGCGCGTAACGAGCGCTCCGCTTGCCGGCGGGCGGAGCTTCCCCTTGCTCAATCCGGACTTCGCCGCCGCGCTGAGCGGACCGTTGTGAGGGCAAATGCGCCCGCTTCTCGGGTGGGTAAACGCGGATCACGGGCCTGCCCGGCGGGCGTTGGCCACCCGTAGGCGCACCATGGCGCGTTCCAGCTCTTGCCGCGCGTAGTCGCCCGGCGACATGCCCTCGAATTGGCGAAAGGTGGTGGCGAAGTTCTGGCCGGAACTGAAGCCCGTGGCCTGGGCGGTTTCCGCCACGGTGCGGCCGCCCGCGCGCAGCAGCCGCTTCGCCCGCTCGATGCGCTCCTGACGCAGATAACGCGCCGGGGTCGAGCCGGTTTCGGCGAGGAAACGTTCGCTAAACCGGGTCGCGCTCAGCTTGGCGATTTTCGCGAGGTCGGCCACGGTGTGCAGCTCGGCGGGCCGCCGCTGGATCGCCCGCAAGGCCTGCGCGATGGCGAACGAGGGGCCGGCGGGGCGGGGGCGGCCTGCGGAGACGGACGCTTCCGCCGCGCCTTGGTCCGCGAGCAGTTGCGCCAACAGCAGGTGCAGCCGCGCGCGCAACACCAGCCTCCGGCTCCGCGCCCGGCGGCGAGCGGTGCGCCTCCCAAAGCGCGCGGAACGCGGCCCGAAGCGCGGGCGAGGCCGGGAAACTGCGACGCCGGATGCCGGCCAGAGGTAGCCGCACGGCCGCATGCCGTGCCCCATCGAGCCGTGCCGCTCGCCCGGACGGTGGATGAGCACGTGGTTCGCCGAGACGCGATGCACCTCGTCCTCCACCCACCACTCGATGCGGCCGCGCTCGATCAGGAAAATCTCGAAGGCGTCCACGTGCGCGTGGGCGTGCAAACCCGGCACGCGCGCCTTGCTGAGGCGCGTCCAGCCGACGAGCACCAGCTCACGCAGCACCATCGGTCCGGAGGTGGTCTCCGAGAACACCTCGCGAAAATTGGCGTGGTTCATCGTTTGAAAAACAACGGCGGGGAGTTCGGAACGAGGCCCGCCGCCAAGGGTGTTAAGCTGACGGCCAACATGAACCACATTCTATTCGGATTCGTCGGCCTCGGCAATATCGGCGGCTCGCACGTGAAACGTTTTCTTAAGGACGATATACCTGGCGCCCTGCTGGCCGCCGTGTGCGACACGGACCCCGCCGTGCTCGCCGCCTATCCGCTGCTCAAAACCTGGCAACGCAGCGACGAGCTGATCCGCTCGGGCGAGATCGACGCGCTCATCATCGCCACGCCGCACTATTCGCACGTCACCATCGGCATCGACGCGCTGCAAAACGGCCTCCACGTGCTCTGTGAAAAGCCCCTCGCGGTCCACAAGGCAGACGCCCTGCGCCTGCTCGCCGCGCACACCAACCCGAAGCAGGTCTTCGCCGCCATGTTCGACACGCGCACCGAGCCCCGCTACCAGCGGCTGAAAGAGTTTATCGCGACCGGCCAGCTCGGCCCCATCCGTCGCATCAACTGGATCCTCACCGCCTGGTTCCGCTCCAACGCCTACTATGCCTCCAGCGCCTGGCGCGCCACCTGGGATGGCGAGGGCGGCGGCATGTTGGTGAACCAACTGCCCCCCACGATCTCGACTTGTTCCAGTGGCTCTTCGGCCTGCCCAAACGCGTCCGCGCCCACAGTCCCATCGGTAAATATCATCCCATCGAGGTGGAGGACGAGGTGAACGCGCTCCTCGAGTTCGCCGATGGCGCGACCGCCGTGCTCGTCGCCACGACGGGCGAGTCGCCCGGCGTGGATCGCCGCGAGATCATCGGCGATTTCGGCCGCGTGATCGTCCACGCCGACCGCCTGGAATTCACCCGCACCGTGGTGCCCACCTCGGAGTATAACCGCACCACCCAGGAGCTGTGGGGACGGCCCGCGAGCGAGTAAATCATCATCCCGGTGACCGGCACGGCCGGTCGCCACAGCGAGGTCATCCGCCAGTTCACCGCCGCGATCCGCGACGGCACGCCGCTCGTCGCGCAGGCCGCCGAGGGCCTCGCCTCGGTCGAGCTCGCCAACGCCATCATCCTCTCCTCGCAACTGGATCGCACGGTCGAGCTGCCGCTCGACGCGGCCGAGTTTGAGACCTGGCTCAACACCAAACGCGCCAGCTCGCGCCACGTCCCGGCGCTCCCCGCCGGCCCGCGCGTCGCCGCCGACATGGGCGCTTCTTTTAAATGATCGCCCGGCCAAAACGCCCTCGCTCCCCTTTCCATGATCACCACCCCCTTTCCTGCCTACTACACGGGCTTCGCCGACGAGGCCGGCGTCGATCTCGACACCCAGATCCGGGTGACAAAGGAGCTCGGCTGGAACGCGATCAAGATGCGCAACGTGTGGGTCTCGGGCCACGAAGCCGGCAACCTCCACCACATCCCGGACGCCGCGTGGTCGCGCGCCTCGGCGAGACGGGCGTGCGGGTAAATTCACTCGGCTCCACGCTGGGCAACTGGGCGGCCGATCCATCCCGGCCCTTCGACGAGGAATTCGCCACCGCGCGGCGCGCCGCCACGCGTGCGCGGTGGCTCGGGGCGGAGTTCATCCGCGTGATGAGTTACCCATCGGCGATCCGGCCGACCTGCGCGAAGAGGAGCGCTTTCGCAGTCTGCGCGAGATCGTGGCGCTTTTCGCCGACACCGGTTGCACCGTGGTTCACCAGAACTGCGGCAACTACGCCGGCATGGGCTGGCCCTACGCGCTGCGCCTGCTGGAAAACGTGCCCGGCCTGCGCATGGTTTTCGACCTGGGCAACACGGTGAACGACCGGGACTACACGCGGCCCGCGCCGCATCCGTTCCAATCGGCGTGGGAGTTTTATCAACAGGTAAAGCCCTTCGCGCCCTACATCTCGCGGGGTGCGCGCCGTCCTGGCGGGGCCGCGCTACAGGGACGAGCCGGACATAGATTTGGACCGGTCGGCGTTCAGCACGGTTTTGGTCGGCTCGGAAAAACGCGGGGCGGGCATTTATCGAGTGTGCAACAAACACGACCTGCCGGTCGGCGTTGCTTGTCTCTCCGTGGTGAGCGGCCACCCGTTCGCGGGTATAAACCAACACCACGAGGAGGTGGGCGCGGAGGCGGTGGAGTTGTTGCGAAATCTCATGCCCCAACGGGGCGCGCGGCGTAGTGCCGCGTCCCCAGATGATTTTGATGCGGGATAGAATCGTTTTGCTAGGGGTTGTTAACTACGGATTTACCTACCCGAATTGTCGGTTATGGGCGTTGGCGCCTGCGCAAAATCCTGACTGTAGTCAGGTATGTTTATTACGCGCACCATGGTAGTTTGTATTACCATCGCCTCGGGTTTTTTCGCCCCAGGGTTTTTATTCGCGGACTGGCGCGAGGACATCGGAACCACCCGCCTCGTCGAGACTTTTGGCAACGTGCCGACCGCCGTCGGCCTGGTAACCCAGGTCGAGGCGAGTGATGCGACGGGTAACAACTATCTGCCCGACGCGTCCAATTCCGCTTTCGCGGGCAAAACCATCGCCAACCGCAGCCTTGGCTTCGGCGTAAGCGGCCACGCCACGGGCGTGGGCGGTTTTTTTTACGGCAAAACCGGCAGCCTCCTGCCCGCCACCACTCAAATTCACGCCTACAACGCCAACGGCTGGCTGCAGGACGACGCGCTCCACTTTGGCGATGCCGTCCCGCCCCTGGTCGAGACCGCGCACTTGCAAAATCATAGTTGGATCGCCGCGACCGGACTCGCGGCCACGCACATCGCAAACATCGGCCAGCGGCTCGACCACGCCATCCATCGGGACGGCTTCGTGTCCGTGGCCGGCGTAAACAACGGCGCCAGTACGACGCTGCCGCAACTTCTCGCCCAGGCCTACAATCACATCACGGTCGGCCTCACCAACGGACACCACAGCGCCGGCTTCACCGTTCACGACGGGGCGGGTCGCATCAAACCCGACCTCGTCTCGCCCGATTCCGTGACGAGCAACGCCACCCCCCAGGTCGTCTCCGCCGCCGGCGTGCTCCTGGCCCGGTCCATGCAAAGCCCGCACTCGCTCACCGGCGCGGACCTGCCCCGCGTGGTCAAGGCCCTCCTCCTCGCCGGCGCGACCAAGGAGGAGTTTGCCACCTGGGCTCGCACCACCGCCCGCCCGCTCGACCTGCGTTTCGGCGCGGGCGAACTCAACCTGCTCCTCGCCTACCGAACCCTCGAAGCCGGCCGCGCCATCGCGTCGGTTTCCGCTCTCCGCGACGGCACCGGCTGGGCCGCCGAGGGCGTGAGTGGCGGCGCGCAAAAAACCTACTTTTTCGAGATTCCGCCCGCCGCCGCCGCCGCGCCGTTTTCCGTCGCGCTCACCTGGCATCGCCTGGTCAACGACGGCAACCCGTTGCCGACGGCGTGGTCGGCCGCGCCCGTCGCGCTGGTCAATCTCGACCTGCGCCTCCATGCCGTCGCCGCCGGCACCTTCACCCTCGGCGCCATACTCGACCAAAGCGCCAGCACGGTGGACAACGTCGAGCACGTCTACGCGCCCGCCCTCGCACCGGGCCGCTACGCTTTGGTGGTCGCGAGCCCCTCGGGCGCGGCCGCGACCGACTACGCGCTGGCCTGGCGCGCCACCTCCACCGTCACGCTCGCCGCCACCGCGCCCGCGGCCCGCGAATTCGACGGCGCGGCCGGCCAGATAACCGTCACCCGCCTCGGCTCCACCGCCACGCCCCTGTTCGTGCCGCTCGTCTTTGGCGGCACCGCCGTCGCCGGCACCCACTACGTCACCCCGCCCGCCAGCCTGCTCATCCCCGCCGGCGCCGCCTCGGGGACGCTCACGCTCACGCCCATCACCGACGCCCTCGCCCAGGGTGACCGCACCATCACGCTAAGCCTCACCGGAGACTACACCTTCGCCGCCACCGGCCCCGCCGCCGCGGCCACCGTTACGCTAAGCGACAAACCCTACGATGCGTGGCGTTCCGCCCGGTTCTCCAGCGCCGAACTCGCCGATGCCTCCGTCTCCGGCGATGCCGCCGACCCGGACGGCGACGGCATGGGCAACCTCCTCGAATACGCGCTCGGCGGAGAGCCGCGCGCCGCCGACTCCGCCGGTTTCACTCCCGCGACTGGCCTCGACGGCGTCGCGGATAACGCCCGCCTCACCCTCACCTACACCCAGCCCGCCGCCCGCCCGGACATCGCCTATCTGGCGGAGTGGAGCAACGATTTGGCGACCGCCTGGCAAACCGGTGCCGCCGTGGTGACCGAGCTTTCGCGCACCCCGGTGCCCGGCGGTGAACAGGTGTTCGTTCGCGCCACCGCCACCCTCGCCGACGCGCCAAGCCAGTTCCTACGCCTGCGCGTGACCCGCCAGTAGACGATCGCCGGGGCCAAGGATACGAGCATACCGCCGGCATTTTCCACCCTTGCAGGGCAGGGGAGGGAAGGGTGTTTTCTTCCTCTTCCCACGCCATGTCCGCCCTCGACGACGTCAAAGCCCTGATCCCTCACCGTCCGCCCTTCCTCTTCGTGGACGAGATCGTCTCCGAAACCGCCGACGGGCTCGTGGCCAAGCGCACCTGGCGCGCCGAGGAGGATTTTTATAAAGGCCACTACCCCCACGCGCCCATCACGCCCGGCGTCCTGCTCTGCGAGGCGGTTTTCCAGACCGGCGCGCTCTTCATGGCCCGCCAGGCCCAGGCCGCCGGAGACGCGCCCGGCGCCGGCGTGCCGCTGCTCTCCAAGATCACCGACGTGCGTTTCCGCACCCCCATCTATCCGGGAGACGCCATCGTCATCGAGGTGAAGAAAAAAGACTTCATCGCCGGCTTCACCATGATGTCGGGCTCGATCAAAAAAGCCGACGGCACCCGCGTGCTCACCGTCGATTTCACCGTCGCCTGGAAAACCCCCGACGGCCAGCCACAGGCGCAGGCCCGACAACAAGCTCAACAATGAACCGCGAAGTCCCCGAAAGGCCCGAAAACCCGAACGCCGCAGTTTCAGCCTTTCGTGTCTTCCGTGTCTTTCGTGGTTAACTGACCCGTTTCTTCCCCGATGCCCGATTTCCTCCAGCTCACTGGCAAAACCTTCCTCGTCCAGGGCGTGGCCAACCGCAAAAGCGTCGCCTGGCACGTCGCGAAAACCCTGGAGGAACAGGGCGCGCGCGTCGTTTACGCCGTTCGTTCCGAGACCCGCAAAAAATCCCTCGAAACCCTGCTCGCCGGCCGCCCCGTTTTCCTCTGCGACGTCGAGGAGGAAGGCGCCGCCGCCCGCCTCGCCGCCGGGGTCGCCGCCGCCGGTTTCGCACCGCTCCACGGGCTGGTCCACTCCATCGCCTTCGCCAACTACTCCGAGGGTTTCAAACCCTTCCACGAGACGAAGCGGAAAGATTTTCTCCAGGCCACCGCCATCTCCGCCTTCTCGCTCGTCGAACTGGCCAACGCCTTCAAACCCCACTTCGCCAAAAACGCCTCCGTCGTCACCATCGGCATCTCGTCCCTCCTCGTGACGCCCGATAACTACGGCTACATGGGCCCGATCAAGGCCGCCCTCGAGTCCTCCGTGCGTTTCCTCGCCAAGAGTTTCTCCGCCGATCCCGCCGGCGGCGAGGTGCGTTTCAACGTCATCGGCGCCGGCCCGCTCAAGACCAGCGCCTCCGCCGGCATCCCCGGCTACCTGGAGAGTTATCTCTACGCCGAGAAACTCACTTTCCGGAAACGCAATCTCTCCACCCAAGAGGTCGCCGACCCCGTGCTTTTCCTCCTCAGCGAACGCGGCAGCGGCATCAACGGCACCACCCTCGTCATCGACGCCGGGCTCGGGGCCAACTACTTCGACAAAGACATCATCCGCCTCGCCATGCGCCTGGAGAGCCCGGCCAAAGCCCCGGCCTGAGCCGCCCTTCAGCCGTACCGAGCCCCCTCCTCCCGCCCGCTCCGCCCCGTCATGCGCTTTCAACACACCTGCATCGAGGCCCTCGCCACCGCGCTCCCGCCCGAGGTCCTCACCTCGGCCGACATCGAGCGTCGCCTCGCGCCCCTTTACGAGCGCCTGCGCCTGCCCGAGGGCCGGCTCGAACTCATGACCGGCATCCGCGAGCGCCGCGTCTGGCCCGCCGGCACCCGCCCGTCCGATGCCTCCGCCGCCGCCGGCCGCGCCGCGCTCGCCCGCTCCGGCCTGCGCGCCGGGCAAGTCGAGCTCTTCATCCATGCCGCCGTCTGCCGCGACATGCTCGAGCCCGCCACCGCCAGCTTCGCCCACCGCAAGATCGGCCTGCCCGCCACCGCGCAAATCTTCGACCTCTCCAACGCCTGCCTCGGCTGGCTCAACGCCCTCACCGTCGCCGCCGGCCTCATCGAGAGCGGCCAGATTCGCTGCGCCCTCATCTGCGCCGGCGAAAACGGCGGCCCGCTGGTCGAGCAAACCCTGCGCACCCTGCTCACCGCCCCGCTGGATCGCAACGGCATCAAGCCCTACTTCGCCAACCTCACCATCGGCTCCGGAGCCGTCGCCGCCCTCGTCTGTCACGAGTCGCTCCTGCCCGCCGGCGCCCGTCCGCATCGCCTGCGCGGCGGCATCGCCCGCGCCGCCACCGCCCACAGCGAGCTCTGCCAGGGCGATACCCACGGGGCCGACGCCCTCGCCATGCAGACCGATAGCGAGGCCCTGCTCGTCGCCGGCATCGAGCTGGCGCGGGAGACCTGGTCCGCCTTCACCGCCGAGTTTGGCACGACGTACGACCGCACCCTTTGCCACCAGGTCGGCAGCACCCACCGCCGCAAACTCTACGAGGCGCTCGGGCTTGATCTCGCCAAGGATTTTTCCACCTTCGAGACGCTGGGCAACACCGGCTCCGTCGCGCTGCCCGCCACGCTCGGCGCCGCCGTCGAGGCAGGAGCGGTGAAACCCGGAGATCACGTCGCCCTCCTCGGCATCGGCAGCGGGCTCAACTCGCTCATGCTCGCCCTCGAGTGGTGACCCGCGCCCGCCCCGTCCCCGCCCCTTTCGCATGACCGCCGTTCCCGACTGGCTCCAGCCGCTCTACCCGTTCACCCCGCGCAGCTTCACCACGCCCGCCGGCGCGCGGATGAGTTACCTCGACGAGGGCGGCTCGCCCGCCGACCGCCCCGCCGAGGCCGTGCTCATGCTGCACGGCAACCCCACCTGGTCCTTCTATTACCGCGATCTGGTCAAAACCCTCGCGCCGCGCCTGCGCTGCATCGTGCCCGACCACATCGGCATGGGCCTCTCCGAAAAACCCGAGGCCTACGCCTACACCCTCGCCCGGCGCATCGAAGACGTCGCCGCTCTCGTCGCCCACCTCGGCCTCACCCGCGTCCACCTCGTCGTCCACGACTGGGGCGGCGCCATCGGCTTCGGTTTCGCGGCGCGCCGGCCCGAGCTGATCGGTCGCATCGCAATCCTCAACACCGGAGCCTTCCCCTCCCGGTCCATCCCCGCGCGCATCGCCCTTTGCAAAACCGCCTTCCCCGGCACCGCCCTCGTGCGCGGGCTGAATGGTTTTGCCGGCCCCGCCGTCTGGATGTCGATGCAGCGCCGCACGCTCTCGCCCGACGAGAAACGCGGTTACCTGCTGCCCTACGACTCCTGGGCGCACCGCGTGGCGGTGGATGCCTTCGTGAAAGACATCCCCATGAGCGCCGATCACCCGTCCTGGGCGACCCTCGCCGCCGCCGCCGCCGGCATCGCCCGGTTCCGCCAGAATCCCGTGCTCATCGTTTGGGGCGGCCGCGATTTCTGTTTCCACGACGGGTTTTATGCCGAGTGGCGCGAGCGCCTCCCGGACTCCGACGCCATGTATCTGGCCGACGCCGGCCACTACGTGCTCGACGATGCTCGCGACGAGGTCCTGCCGCGTCTCGCCAAGTTTTTCCGTTTCTGATTTCCGCCCGTGTAGGGCGGGGTCGCCGCACCCCGCCGTCCGATAATCCGCCGCCAGAAACCGTGTAAGCTCCCGTGGTCTGCCCGGTCCGGCTCACCCGCGCCCGTAGACCTCCCCGAGTTCCTTCAAATACGCCGCCGTGCCGCCGCACAGGCCGTCGATCTGCGCCTGCGAGTAGCGCCACTGCCAGTTGCCCGCCGCCACGCCCGGCATGTTAAACCGCGCCGCCGCCCCCAGGCTCAGCAGATCCTGCATGGGGAAGATCGCCAGCCGGCTGACCGCCCCGTAGGCCGCGCGCACGAAATCCCAGCCGATCTCGCGTCCATCGACGCGCAGGTAGTGGCGCACGTAGTCGCGCTCTTTCACCGAGGTGGCGCGATACCAGCCGAGCGTGGTATCGTTGTCGTGCGTGCCGGGATACACGACCGCGTTGGCCACCAGATTGTGCGGCAGGTAAAGGTTTGCGGAGTCGCCGCCAAACGCGAATTGCAGGATCGTCATGCCGGGCAATCCGCACGCGTCGCGCAGTTCGCCCACGCTGTCGAAGAGATCGCCCAGATCCTCCGCGATGAGTTTCGCGTCGGGCAGGGCGGCCTTCACCGCCTGGAAAAACGCGAGCCCCGGCCCCTTTTTCCACTCGCCGTGCTTCGCCGTCGTGGCGTCGGCCGGGATGGCCCAATACGTGTCAAACGCGCGGAAGTGGTCGATGCGCACCACATCGCACAGCGCGAAGTTGGCCCGCAGCCGTTCGATCCACCACGCGTAGCACTCGGAGAACCGGTTGTCCCAGTCGTAGAGCGGGTTGCCCCAGAGTTGGCCGTCTGATGAGAAGTAGTCGGGCGGCACCCCCGCCACCGCC
Organism: Opitutales bacterium; assembly: GCA_038223295.1. GTDB lineage: Bacteria > Verrucomicrobiota > Verrucomicrobiia > Opitutales > Opitutaceae > IMCC26134_A. The sequence continues at coordinate 8,979 of JBBRHC010000011.1, read as the reverse complement.
AGCGGCAGGCCGGTGGACTGGTCGATTTGAAACAGTTCCGGCCGCGTCCACATATCCGCGGAGTCGCGCGCCACGAAGATCGGCGCGTCACCGATCAACTGGATGCCGAGCTCGGCGGCCTTGGCCCGCACCCGCGCCCATTGACCATAAAAAAGATACTGGAAAAACGCGTGCGCCTCGGCCCGCGCCGCGACGCCGGAGGGCAGGGGAGCTTTGCTCGCCGCCGCCTGGAACCGATGCTCAACCGGCCACAGCCACCACGGTTTGCCGTCGTGGTGATCCTTAAGCGCGAGGAAAAGCCCGTAAGCATCGAGCCAGGCCGCGTGCGACACCCGAAACGCCGCGAAATCGCCGTAAGGCATCCGCTCAAAACCCCGCGCCTTGGCCGCCTCGTAGGCGCGAAACAGCGCCGGCCACTTGGTGACGTAGAGCCAGCCGTAATCGACGTGGTCGCGCGGCAACTGCCGCAACGGTGCAAGCTCGGCTTCGGTCAACAACCCCGCCGCCACGAGTGCCTGAAGGTCAATGAGGTAGGGGCTGCCGGCGAACGCCGAGAAACACTGGTAGGGCGAGTCGCCATAACCCGTCGGCCCCAGCGGGCAAACCTGCCAGTTGGAAATCCCCGCCGCGCGCAAAAACTCCAAAAAACGATCCGCCTGCCCATCCAACACCCCGACGCCCTGATCGCCCGGAAACGCGGTCGGGTGGAGCAAAACCCCCGCCTGACGCGCTTTAAGCCAGGAAAACAAAGGCACGCCACCCGCCGGCCCATTTGATGAATCTTGATTAGACATAATATTTATTGTGCGTTAGAAAGTTAAACAGGAGGAATCCAACGCTTTGTATCGTTTGCGGTTATCGCGCCAATTGTCGGGAGGAAGTCACCTAGCGCCTGCGATTAAGGCCTGACCCGCAGCCTCGGCGAGCGCATCCCGCCCGGTATTTGCCGAAAAAACGGCCCGAAACGGCACCGTGGCACAAAAAGCGCCGCGTCCGCACAACCCCAAAGGGTTCGCGAGCGCGTTCGAGGCCCTGACGGCGGCCCGGGCCTTTCAGGTGCCGCGCCACCCTTGAGGCGATCCACGCCACCCGTGCGTCTATCTCCAACATCGCGAAGCGCCGGAAATGCCGGTCAACGTCGACCGCACGCTCCACGCCCTCGGCAAATTCGCTCCGCGTGACGCGCGAGACGTGGCGATGAGACGCCGCGTGTTCCAAAAGAAAGGCCTCGGCGCGTTGCTGGGCGGCGCGGCCTCCGCCGGCCTGCGCCGCAAGGGCGACAAGAAACTCCGTGTCATAGAGCATCAGGCGACTCGCCGGGTGCTACGCGTGGCCACGGCCCGTTTATTGGCTGCAAAATCCACGCCCCGCCCGAAATCTCCGCTCTCGACGTCGGCCACGAGAGCGGCGGCGGTGGATACGGTCGGCGGCAAAGCAAGGGGCGCGCCAAGGTCCCAATCCGCAGGGATGGGCACAATTCGCGCGCGGGTTTTGACTGGGACGGCGGCCTTGCGGACAGGTTTCTTTGTCTTTGGGGCCATGGTCGTCATATTCGGGGAGGATGCCCCGGCGGGGCGCCATGACAAGCCCGCGAGGAGGTGTTTGCCGACTCGTGCAAGCTGGAGTGTTGGGCGGGCATACCGCACGAACAAGCCGCCGCGCCCCTTCCTCGCGATGGCTTGCACTCGCGGTTTTTGGGGCGCGTTTTATCCGTCTTCCGCCCCCGTCATGGTCCGCCCGCCCTATCGCAAACCCACCCCCACGCCGGTTTCGCCCTCCACCGCAGCCCGGCCCGAGGCCGTGCGCGAAGTCGTGCCCGACCGTCTGCATCCGCGTAGCCGTCACCTGGGGCGTTACGATTTTCCCGCGCTCATCCGCGCCTGCCCCGAATTGGCCGCCTTCCTCGTGCCCCACCCGGTCGAGGGCGACACGCTCAATTTCGCCGATCCCGCCGCCGTCTCCACGCTTAATCGCGCCCTCCTTCATCATCACTACGGCATCACGCGCTGGGATTTGCCGCCCGGCGCGCTTTGCCCGCCCGTGCCCGGTCGGGCCGACTACCTGCACCACGTCGCCGACCTCCTCGCCACCGGCGCGGGCTCCTCTCTCGCCGTCCCTCGCGGACCGTCCGTCGCCGTGCTCGATATCGGCGTCGGCGCCAACTGCATCTACCCGCTCCTCGGCGCGCGCGAATACGGCTGGCGTTTCGTCGGCACGGACATCGCGCCGGATTCCATCGCCTGGGCGCGCCGCCTGGTCGCCGGAAACCCCGTCGTCGCCGGCTTGATCGAGCTGCGTCAACAACCCTCGCCCATCGCGATTTTCGAGGGCGTGGTCGCGCCTGGCGAGGCCTTCGCCGCCTCGCTTTGCAACCCGCCCTTCCACGCCTCCGCCGCCGAGGCCGCCGCCGGCACCCATCGCAAACTACGCAACCTCGCCGCCGGTCGCAGCCATCGCAGCCAGGGGCGGCCCACCTTGAATTTCGGCGGTCGCGCCAATGAGCTCTGGTGCATCGGTGGCGAGCCCGCCTTCATCCTGCGCCTGATCGCCGAGAGTCGTCGCCATCCCGCGCTCTGCCGCTGGTTTACCACCCTCGTTTCGAAAAGCGCCCACCTCCCCGCCCTCGAAGCCGCTCTGCGCGCCGCGCAGGTCACCGCTCTGCGCGTCATCCCCATGCGCCACGGGCAAAAACACAGCCGCATCCTCGCGTGGACCTTTGCCCCGGCACCCGCGGCTCCGGGCGGGCCGCCTTTTTAGTTGCCCGAATAGGCATTATGGTAGGCCTTTGCCGCATGGGCGCGAAATACCTACCAACCATCAAAGACCAGAAGGCCAGTCTCAGCTTCCAAAAGCGGAACACCCCCAACCTGCCCGGCTTCAAGAAAACCGCCGTCCCGCAAAACGCCAAAAAGATCAAGAAGCCCTGAGCCCGCATCCCGGCCCCTCTCGCCGTCGCGCCGCGCATCCCTCCCCACCCGTTTCGTGCTCGGCATCATCCTGTTCCGCCCGCCTCGCCACCCGTCCCCGTTCGTTTCCATGTCCACCTCCGCCAATCTTCGCACCCAAGCCGAGTTCTACATCCGCGGTCTCACCGAGGGTTTCATCACCGCCGCCGAGGTGATCAAATGGGCCGACGAGGTCATCGTCGCCGCCGCCAAGACCGAGGACTGGATGCTCGATATCTCCACCTCCAGCGAGGCCGACCGCATGGGCGTCTTGCATCACCTCCACGCCGTCAAAGGCGAGGTGGATGAGGTCGCGCTGGCCGCCTTGTTGGCCGAGCGAAAGTAAGCCTCGTTCCCTCGGCGCAGGCCGTCGGGCCCGCGTCCATGTTCGCGCATACTCTCCAGCGTTTCAGCTCCGGCTTTTTTCTCGCCCTGCGTCGGTCCGGGATTCGAGTTGGAGGCTGGGTGCGATCCCGCCCCCGGCTGGCCGCCTGGTTTTACCGCCCCGACCCGTCCCCCGCCCCGCCCAGCGCCGACGCGGCCTATCGCGAGTTCAACCTGGCCTATTTCGCACGGTTTGCGGAGCAGGAGAAAATGTTGGCCGACCGCCCGCGCATGGACTTTTACCACGCCGCCATCGCCCGCCACGTGCACCCCGGGGATCGCGTCATCGATCTCGGCACCGGCACCGGCATCCTCGCCGCCTTCGCCGCCCGGCGCGACGCCGCCAAGGTCTACGCCATCGACCACTCGGACATCTTGAAACACGCGCGCCGGCTCGCCGCGCACAACCGCCTGGAAACGGTGGAATTCGTCGCCAGCCACAGCCGCGATTTCACCACGCCGACGCCGGTGGACGTGATTTTGCACGAGCAGATGGGCGACTTTCTTTTCGACGAGGCCATGGTGCCCAACGTGCTCGACCTGCGCGACCGCCTGCTCAAACCCGGCGGCCGCATCGTGCCCGCCCGTTTCGAGTTTTTCTGCGAGCCGATCAAGATCCGCGACGAGCGCCGCGTGCCCTTCATCTGGGCGCTCAAGGTCCACGGCTACGACTACTCGTGCCTGGAGCGCAGTCGCCCGCAAGACCCCGAATACTACCGCCATATCGGCGCCGACACCGGCCTGGTGGAGCACTTCCTGGGCGCGCCCGCGCCTCTCCTGGAGGTGGATTTGCACACCCTTCGCGAGGCCGATCTGCCGCGCGAGATCCACCTCTCGCGCACCGTGGTCAACCCCGGCCGCATGGATGGCATCGTGGTATATTTCCGCGCGCGGGTGGACGATGACCTCGCCCTGAGCTCGAGCCCGCTCGACCCCGGCCGCGCCCCGCACTGGGGCTTTCGTATCCTGCGCACGGAGGAGGAGACCTTCGCCGTCGGCGACAAGGCGGAGTTCACCCTCGTCATTGAAGATTGGGCCAAACCCGACACCTGGCGCTGGCATCGCCTCGGGTCCGGCAACCTATAAAATTTCGCATCTACCCTGCCGCAAAATCTTTAGTCACAGAGGACACCGAGCTCGGACACAGGGCACACAGAGCCGATCTAGGATCTACAATCCGGACTTGTCTTTCCTCGGTGGTCCCTGTGTCCGCGCTCCGGCTCGTCTCTGTGGCTAAATCCGAGAAATCCTATCTCCGAAGCGTCGCGCAGAACTCCGCCAGGCGGGTGACGCCCTTCACGATGATTTCGTCGCTCGTCGCGTAGCTGAGGCGCAGGTAACCCTCCGCGCCGAAGGCCGAGCCATGGACGGCGGCGACCTTCTTTTGCTCCAGCAAACGCGTGCAGAAAACATCCGAGGGCAGACCGAACGACGAGATGTTCGGGAAGAGGTAAAACGCGCCCTCGGCGAGCAGGCACTTGATGCCGTCGATCTTGTTGAGCTCGGCGTGGAGGAGCTTCCGGCGGCGATCAAAGGCCGTGAGCATGCGCTCGAGCGCGGCCTGGGTCTTTTCCTTCTCCTTGAGCGCCGCGAGCGCGCCCCACTGCGCGAAGGTGGTCGCGTTGCTCGTCATCTGGCTCTGCAGCTCGGCGATAGCCTTGGCGATGGGCGCGGGCGCCACCGTGGTGCCGAGGCGCCAGCCGGTCATGGCGTAGGTCTTGGCAAAGCCGGAGACGATGATGGTGCGGGCCGCGACCTCGGCCGAGAAAGTGGCGGGCGCGACGTGTTTCGCCCCGTCGTAGGTCAGGTGCTCGTAGATCTCGTCGGAGAGGATGTAGAGGTTGTGCTTCATCGCCACCGCCACGAGGGCCTCCATCTCCGCGCGGGTGTAGACGGCGCCGGTGGGGTTGGAGGGCGAGTTGAGGATGACCAGACGGGTGCGCGGCGTGATCGCGGCCTCGAGCTGGGCCGGCGTAAGGCGAAAGCCGGTGGTGTCGTCGGCCAGCACGGCCACGGGCGTGGCGCCGGCGAGCTTCACCATCTCGGGGTAACTCACCCAGTAGGGCGCCGGGATGATCACCTCGTCGCCCGGCGAGCAGGTGGCGAGGATGGCGAGGTAGCAGGAGAACTTGCCGCCGGGCGATACGATGACCTGCGACGCGACGACCGGCAGGCCATAGTCGGCGACATACTTCTCGGCCAGCGCCTGGCGCAGCGGCTCGATGCCGGGCGTGGGCGCATACTTGGTCTTGCCGGACCTCAGGGCGGCGATGCAGGCCTCCTTGATGTGGTCGGGCGTGTCAAAATCGGGCTCGCCGGCGGCGAAGCCGCAGACGTCCTCGCCGGCGGCGGCGAGGGCCTTGGCCTTGGCGTCGACGGCCAGCGTCGGCGACGGCGAGATATTACGGGCCCAGGTGGAGAGCGGTGCGGGGGCGGAACTCATGGATGGAAGGAGAGAAAAGGACGGGGAAAGGCTTCGGGACGGAAGGAGAAAACGGGACAAAAAAATCCGCGGCGAGGAACAGGTGTTCCTCGAACCGCGGATCAGACTGACGAGACGAAAGGGTCGGGGTGAGTCGCGGATCGGGAAGGTTTACTTCCGGGCTTTTTTCTCCGGCATCGATTCCACCGCCGCGCGGAGGATCTCGCCGAGGCTGACCTTCTGCTTTTTCGCGGCCTTCACCAGGGCGGCCTTGTCCACCGCGAGCAGACGAACCGAGATCTGGCGGCGTTCCTCGGTTTCTGACTCGAACTTGGAGAGGTTAAACTCGCTCAGGGCATGGCGCACGACCTCCGAGGTGGAGGCGAGGCCGAGGCGTTTGCGTTGCACCTCGATCTTGGCGAGGAGCGAGAACGGAAGGTCAAACGTGAGGGGAGACGGTGCGGGAGCGGATTTCTTGGCCATTTTGGTAAAAGTGGTTGGAGGCGAGCTGGATTAGTCGGGAGCGGAAAGCGGGAGTGGACGTATCCACCAAGTAACGACGTCGGCAACGCAAATTTCGCGCCACCCGTTTCACAACTCCGGCGGGGTGGTCCCTTACCCGGGCACGTAGGCGTTGACTGGCGCGGTGCGCGGCGGATGTTTGCAGCTTTTAACCGCGCTCCGGTGCCCGTGACCCGTGGCGCGACTCACTCCATCACGGATCGCGCCAGTCCACCCCGTCAGCCCCCGCCCCGCTTCATGGCAAACGTAGACATCAACCACCTCGAAAAGGTTTACACCGAAAAAAACGGCCCCGGCATCAAAGTCGTCCACGGCATCAACCTCGAAATCAAGGACCGCGAATTCATGGTACTGGTCGGGCCCTCGGGCTGCGGCAAATCCACCACCCTGCGCATGATCGCCGGCCTCGAGGAAATCTCGGGCGGCACCATCTCCATCGACGGCAAGGTGGTGAACAACGTGCTCCCCAAGGACCGCGATATCGCGATGGTTTTCCAGAACTACGCGCTCTACCCGCACATGTCGGTCTACGACAACATGGCCTTTGGCTTGAAGTTGCGTAAATTCCCCAAAGAGGAGATCGACCGCCGCGTGCGCGAGGCCTCCGCCATGCTCGGGCTCGACGCGTATCTCGAGCGCAAGCCCAAGGCCCTCTCCGGCGGCCAGCGCCAACGCGTCGCCGTCGGCCGCGCCATCGTCCGCAAACCCAAGGTCTTCCTCTTCGACGAACCCCTCTCCAACCTCGACGCCAAGATGCGCGTCTCCACCCGCACCGAGATCTCCAAGCTCCACGCCCGGCTTGGCGCGACCATGATTTACGTCACCCACGACCAGGTCGAGGCGATGACCATGGGCGACCGCATCTGCGTGATGAAAGACGGCCGCATCATGCAGGTCGCCACCCCGCTCGAGCTCTACAACAAACCGGAAAACATGTTCGTCGCCGGCTTTATCGGCAGCCCGCCGATGAACTTCTTCAAGGGCCGCCTGGAAAAGGGCGCGGGCGGCCTGCTCGAGTTCATCGAGACCAACCCCGGCGGCGCGCCGGTGCGCATGTCGCTCGACGCCGCCCTCTCCGCCAAGGGCGCCGCCCACGTCGGCAAACCCATCGTCTTCGGCATCCGCCCCGAGGATGTGCAGGATACCATCACCGTGCCCAACGCCAATCCGGCCCACACCATCGAGGTGAAGGTCGAGGTCTCCGAGCCCATGGGCGCCGAGACGTATCTCTACCTCACCACCGGGGCGACCAGCTTCATCGCCCGCGTGCGCCCAACCGACCGCTTCGAGGTCGGCCAATCCGTAAAGGTGACGCTCAAGATGGAGGCCGCCCACCTCTTCGACCCCGAGACCGAGCAGGTGGTGAAGTAAACATCAGGCCGGCGCGACGACCTCGGCTTTGCCCCCCCCCGCGCCACCGCCGACCAGCGCCGCCAACTGCGACTGGATCGACAGAAAAAACTCCGGGCTCAGCTCCGCCGCCTGCACCTCGTGAAGGGTCTTCGCCTTCGCGTGTTCGTAGACCTGCCGCGCGCCGGCTCCGCTCCCGACGCGACCCTTCGGCCGCAACACGCGTTTGCGTTCCAGCATCATCGCCAGCACTTGCAGCAAACGCTCGTTCTCCACCGTGCGTTCGTTCGCCGGATCGCCGAGCGTGAGGAAGAGGCTCTCCGCCGTCAGCTTGAGGGTGCGCTCCGGGCTGTCGCCCGCCTTGCGCGGCTTAAACACCTGCGCCCAGCGACACACCACCGGTCCCGGCGCGGCAAATTCACCCTGCATCGTCGCGAGCACGTCGAAGCGCCCGATCGTCTCCGCCGTGATCTTCTCGTTCGTCGGTTCGGGCGTCGCGCCGCGCACGAGGAAACTCGTCACCTTGTCGCCGTCCAGAAACGCTCGTCCGGACACATGACAACGCGCGGAAAGTGACTGCAGGGTGAGCTCCATGAAGGGTGGGCTTTCTTGTTTACCCCCGCCCTCGGGCGACGCTAGCACTTTTCCTCTCCACGCACGTATGAACGGTCGCATCATCGCCATCGGCGACATCCATGGGTGTCACCAAGAATTCGCCGAAATGCTCGAGCGTGTCGCCCTGCTCCCCGAAGATCGTCTCATCCTGGTCGGCGACCTCGTCAACCGCGGCCCCGACAGCGCCCGCGTCATCGACCTCGCCCTCCGGCACCAGGCCCTCTCCCTTCTCGGCAACCACGAGGCCCGCCTGCTCGCCTACCGCCGCACCCGTGATCGCGCCCTGCTCAAGGACGACGACGAACAGACCTTCAACGCCCTCCAGCCCCACCACTGGGACTATCTCGAAAAAATGCCCCTCACCCACGAGGTGCCCGAGCTCAACGTCGTCTTCGTCCATGGCGGTTTCCTCCCCGACGAATCCTGGCAAAAACAACCCGCCGCCGTCGTCACGCGCATCCAGGTGATCGACGCCGAAGGCCGCGCCCGAAAACGCGCCGAGGCACCCGATGGCGTGCCCTGGGCCGAGCGCTGGTGCGGCCCGCCCTTCGTCGTCTACGGCCACACCCCGCGTCCCGATATTTTTAAACTCAAGTGGTCCGTCGGCCTCGACACCGCCTGCGTGATGGGCGGCCACCTCACCGCCTACCTCCTGCCCGAGCGCCGCTTCATCCAGGTAAAAGCCCGTCGCCGCTACTACGGCGACAAACGCTGATGGGGGGGCCCCCCCCCCCCCCCCCC
>JBBRHC010000010.1:0-23917 GCA_038223295.1 Opitutales bacterium | reverse complement strand
CCCCCGGGGCCCTTTGGGGGGGGGGGTTTGGGCCGGGGGGGCGGGGGGGGGGTGGGGGGGGGGGGGGGGGGGGGGTGGGGGCCGGGGGGGGGGGGGGGGAACGGGCGTGGGCGTGACGTGGGGTTGAGTGTAGGGCGGGGTCGCCGCACCCCGCCGTCCGGGATGCTTGCGCGAAACGACGGCAAAAAGACGGCGGGATGCAGCGATTCCGCCCTGCACGGGGCGGCGGCTTAGCCGAGCAGGTTGCGCAGGGCTTGGAGGTATTTGTCGCGGGTGCGCTCGATCACCTCGGCGGGCAAGGCGGGCGCGGGCGGCTGTTGCTTCCACTTCAGGGCGAGCAGGTGGTCGCGGACAAATTGTTTGTCGTGGCTGGGCGGCGAACAGTCGGGGCGGTAGTCGGCGGCGGGCCAGTAGCGGGAGGAGTCGGGGGTGAGGACCTCGTCGATGAGCACAAGTTTGCCGAGCGCGTCGGTGCCGAACTCGAACTTGGTGTCGGCGAGGATCATGCCGGCGGCGGCGGCGGTGTCGTGGCCGAATGAATACAGGGCGAGGCTGGTCGCCTTGACCTGAGCGTAGAGCGCGGGGCCGACGATGGCGGCGGCCTGGGCGTCGTCGATGGGCGCGTCGTGCTCGCCCTTGGGGGCCTTGGTGGTGGGGGTGAAAAGCGGGGCGGAAAGGCGGTCGGCCTGGCGCAGGCCGGCCGGGAGACGGTGGCCGCACACGACGCCGGTTTTTTGGTAGGAGGACCAGCCGCTGCCAACCAGGTAGCCGCGCACGACGCACTCGATGGCGAGGGGTTGGAGTTTTCGCACGATCATGCTGCGGAGCCGGAGGTCGCGGTCGGTGATGCCGCGACGGGTGAATTCGTTGTCCTGATCGGGCAGGAGATGGTTTTCGATGAGGCCGGCGGTGCGGGCGAACCACCAGTGGCTCATCTGGGTGAGGAGGATGCCTTTGCCGGGAACGCCATCGGGCAGGATGACGTCAAAGGCCGACAGCCGGTCGGTGGCGACGAGGAGCAGGGCGTCGCCCAGATCGAAGATTTCGCGGACCTTGCCCGAGGCGATTTTGGGGAAGGGCAGCCCGTCGACGGACGTGCGGGCGTGGGCGGGCAGGGCGGCGGCGATCTCGGAAGCGGAGAGCATGGGGCGGGGCGGGTGGGCGGGGTGGGGGGGCTTATGCGCGGTCGGCGCGGCGGACGCGTTCTTTTTCCTCGTCGCGCTCTTCCTCGATGCGGGTTTTTTCGCGGGCGAGTTGCACGCGCACCTGGTTGGCGGCGTCGAGGTCGCCGCCGGCGTAGGCTTGTTCCAGTTGCTCCTTCAAAAACACCTCGCGCTCGGCCCACTTGCCCTTGTGGAGGGTGTCGATCTCGGCGAGGCGCGCCTTTTGGGCGTCGCTGAGCGGACGCTCGGCCGGCGCGGATTTGGCGAGGCGTTCCATTGCGAGTTCGTAGGCGCTTTTCATGGTGCCGCGATAGAAACGCTTCGCACCCCGAGCACAAGCACCAGCCCGAGCGCCGCGTAGGGCACCCAGTAGCCGCCCTCGCGCGCGGGCCAGCCGCGCGAGTAGCCGAGTGCGAGGAGCGCGAGCATGCCCGCGCCCGAAGTCGCGGCCAGCCACGGGGCGACAAAGGTCGCGGGCCACGCCACGCCGGGGAACTGGAGCGCCCAGACGACCGCGCCCTCCATGGCCGCGAGCACGAGCGCGGCGGCGTGGTTGAACAACACGGCCAGCGGCGTGAGGCCGATCCCGCCGCAAAGCATCGCGGCCACGCCGGCGAAGAGCACCAGGGTGGAGGCCGGGATGAGCGCGAGGTTTACAAAAAATCCGCCCGGCGTCAGCAGGTCGAAAAATGCCAGCGTGGCCAACGTGCTGATCAAGGTCGCGGCGAGCCCCAGCGCGATTAATCCGATGAAGCCGCGCCCCGCGCCCTCGGCCAGTTCGCGCCGCCAGCCCCAGTCCGGCCGGGGCAAGGTCGCCCAGGGGCGCCAGGCCTCGAGCCATTTTTCCTGCAAGGGCACGCCGTAGAGCAGAAGCGCCGCCACGATGCCGTAGCTCATCTGAAAGCTGGCGGAAAAGAGCTGGTGCGGCTCGACCAAGAGCACCCCCAGCGCCGAGACCGCGAGGGCGGACAGGCTGTTGCTGGGGACGCGAAGTTGCTGCGCGCCGAGCAGGCAGGTGACCATCCAGAACGCGCGCACCGCCGAGGGTGCGCCGCCCGTGATTTCGACGTAGGTCCAGAGGATGGCGGCGCCGATGACGAAACGCGCGCGGCCCGGCAGGCGGGCGAAGGTGAGCAGGGTATTCACCGCCACCGCGATGCCCGCGATATGGAGACCCGAAATGGCGAACAGATGCATGGTGCCGCTGCGCACGAACCAGTCCTCCTGCTGATCGCTCAACTCCTGTTTGCGGCCCAGCATCATGGCCACGTAGAGATCGGCGAGGCCATCGTGCCCGCCCAGGCCGGCGCGCAGCACCGTCTCCAGTTTATCGCCGGCGGCGGCGCAGAAACGCACCCAAGCGCCGGCCGCGGCAGGCTCGCTTTCGAGGCGGGCGCGACCGTAGGAAAAGTTGATGCCCGAGTCCGCCAGGTAACGAGTGAAGTCCTTCGCTGGGGGATGGCGCGGCACCGGCTCGAGCACGCCGAGCGCGCGAAACTCCACCCCGCGCAGCGCAGGCGGGCCGCCCGCCGGCCAGGTGGCGGAAAACTGGACGCGTTGTCCGGTGAGATCGCGCAGGTGGGGCTCCGCGCCGACCACCACCGCGACGCCGCCGACTCGTGGGATCGCCGCGTCCGCCGCGAAGAGCCGCTCGACCCGCAACGTGAGCCGCGCCTCGCGCGCCGGCAGCCCGAGCGCGTCCCATTCGCCGAGGCGCTGGCGTTGTTGATCGGTTCGCAGCGCGCCCGCCGCGGCGAGCGCCAGGGCGAGCCCCGCCGCCCAGGCCCAGCGGCGGTCGCCGCCCGCCCAGGCCAGCGCGAGCCCGGCAAGGGCCAGCGCGATCCACGCGCCGCCGGGCAGCGCCAGCACGCCCGCGTGGGTGAGCGCCGCGCCCGCGCCCCAGGCCGCGACCAGACCGAGCAGGGGCGCGCGGTGGGAAAGACTGCGTGGCGTCATGTTTTTTTAGCAAACGCCCGGCCTCGTTCGTGGCGAGTCCGATAACGTTTTCGGAGGCACGCCGGGCTCTCGCCTGTTGACCGGACCGGCGCGCGCGCCTTGCTCGGCGACCGATGGACTTTCTCGCCAATCCCGAAACCTGCGCAGGCAAGCTGCCAAAGGAGCGGAGGACGAAGGCGCGCCAGACCGGCCTGATGCTCGACTTTGGCTCGTGCGTCGCGACGCTCTTCAGCAAGCTCGAGGACGTGGACGGCGAGGCCCGTCCGGTCGGGCTACGGCGGTCGGTAACGTAACTGAATGGCATGTCAGGCGAATCCGATCTCTTTGGCGACTCCGACGACGCGCCGCAGGCCTCGTTCAACGGGGCCCCGGCCTCGGGCGCCTCTTCCGCCCCGGACGCGGCGCGCGCCCACCAGCCGCTCGCCGCGCGCATGCGCCCGCGCACGCTGGAGGAGATCGCGGGCCAGGAGCACCTCACCAAACCCGACGGTTTGCTCGCGCGGCTCATCCACACGAACCGCTTCGGCAGCCTGGTGTTTTACGGCCCGCCCGGCTGCGGCAAAACCAGTTTCGCCGAGGTGATCGCGCGCGTGACGGGCAGCCGATTCGTGCGGGTCAACGCCGTGATGAGCAACGTGGGCGAGATGCGCGAGATCCTCGCCACCGCGCGCCGCCGGCCCAGCGAGCCGACCCTGCTCTTCATCGACGAGCTGCACCGGTTTAACAAATCCCAGCAGGATCTGCTGCTGCCCGACGTCGAGGAGGGCCACATACGCCTGATTGGCGCCACGACCCACAATCCCGGTTTCTACGTCAACCCGCCCCTGCTCTCGCGCAGCCATCTTTTCCGGCTCGAGCCGCTCGCGCCCGCCGCCGTCGCCACCGTGCTGGCGCGCGCCCTCGCCGACGTCGAGCGCGGGCTGGGCGCCACCCGCTGCACCGCCGCCGAGGACGTGTTGCTCGACCTCGCGAATCTTTGCGAAGGCGATCTGCGCCGCGCGCTCAACGCCCTCGAGGTCGTCGTGGCCGGCCTGCCGCCGGGCGCGCCGGTGACCACGAGCGAGCTCGAGGTATTCGCGCGCGAGCGCCGCATCCGCTACGACGCCGACGAGGACGAGCACTACGACACGATCTCGGCGTTTATTAAAAGCTGCCGCGGCTCCGAGCCCGACGCCGCGCTCTACTGGCTGGCTAAAATGCTCGCCGGCGGCGAGGACGCCCGCTTCATCTCGCGCCGCCTCGTCATCCTCGCCAGCGAGGACGTGGGGCTGGCCGACGCACTGGCCTTGCCGCTCGCCGTCGCCGCGCACCATGCGTGTGAATTTGTCGGCCTGCCCGAGGCCGAGTTCGCCCTCGCCCACGCCACGCTGCACATCGCCTGCGCGCCCAAGAGCAACTCCGTGACCCTCGCGCTGGCGGCCGCGAAACACGCGCTCACTTCGCAGCCCGTGCAGAGTGTGCCGATGCCGATGCGCGACAAAGGCGGCAAGGCCAACAAGCTCCTCGGCCACGGCAAAGGATACCTCTACGCGCATAACTATCCCGAGAACATCGCCCCGCAGGCCTATTTGGAAAAACCGCTTACGCTCTTCACGCCCAAGACCGCCGGCATCGAGGCCAAGCTCGCCGAGCGCCTGGCCCGCTGGCGCGAGCTTCGCGCGCAGGCGCTGGAGCGCGGTTAGACGGAGGTGTAACACAAAGTGGTGCCAGGACTGTGCCTCCGGCGTGGCACGGGCGTCCCGCCCGTGAGCGAATGGGCATCCTGCCCGTTCGCTACCGATCCCATGGGCGGGACGCCCATGCCACTTCAACCCGCTGGCATCACTTCCTGTTACCCCCGCCCTACACCGGGGCACGGACCTGCGCGCTTGCCGGGGCGGGGACACCGGGCCACGTTTCGCGGATGCGCACGTCCTTCGCCTTAGTCGTTCTCGCCACCTTGTTGATCAGCGCGCAGGGGGGCGTTTTCGCCCAGACCACCCCCGCCCCGCCAACGGCAAACGCCGATCCCGCCCCGCCGGCGACACCCGCCGCGCCCACCGCCCCCGCCGCCGAGGATATAGGGGTGATCGAGGGCGTCACCGTGCCACGCCCCAACGGGGGTTTCCTCGGGCTCAGAACCGAGGGCGTGGTGCTCAGCGTCACCTTCTACAACAAAAACAAAAAGCCGGTGCCCGCCGATGCCATGCGCATCACCGCCCGCTGGCACGATACCCAGAATCGTAACACCGTTTTGCTCCCCAGCGCTCCCGAAACCTTGTCCTCGCCCGGTGTTATCCGGCGACCCTTCAACTACATCGTCTACTTCGTGCTCATCGGGCCCGAGGGCGAAACCATCGAGAATCACTCCTTGCGCCTGGCGGGTAGTTGAACGCGTCCACGCCGCCAGAGGGCGGCGTGTCTCCCGCTCGTCACGAAGCGGCGGCGGCCGCCAGAGCCGACGTCGCGGTTGCCGCGGTCGGCACTGCCGCCGCCGCGTGGGTCGCGACTTGTCGAACCATGTGTACGGATACGAGCAACTTGTCCGTGCGCGTGCCCTTGAACACGCCGCGCGTGGGCGTGCCGTCGAGGTAGTCGCGACCGATGGAGACTTTCACGTGGCGCTCGCGGGCCACGCAGTCGTTGGTCGGGTCGAGCGGCCACCAAAAGCCGCCCGGCAAACAGGCCTCGACCCAGGCGTGGCTTTCCGCCGCGCCCACCAGCGCGTGACGCCCTGCCTCGGCGGCCGCTTTTTGGGAATCGGTCTCGATGTAGCCGGTGACGTAACGGGCCGGGATCTCGGCCGAGCGCAGCACCGCGATCATCACCTGCGCGAAGTCCTGGCAGACGCCGGCCTTCTGGGCGATGACGTCGATCACCGGCGTGTTGATGCGCGTGCTGCCGGGGGCGTAGCGAAACTCGTTTCTTATCCACGTATTCAGGCGCAGCAGGGCGGGCCCGAGCTCGTGGCCGGGCTTGAAAAACTGATTGGCCAGGCGATGCACGGGCGCCGACATCGGGATGGCGGGCGAGGGCATCAGGAACTCGAACAATTCCAGCCGGTTGCCGCGATAGAGCTGGCGCGCCTCGGACACGCTGATTTCCAGCGCCGCGCGGGGAGGTTCCCAAGCCAGCGTCTCGACCACGGATTTACTTTCGAGCACGAGCTTGCCGTGGCGGTGGGCGATGGCGAGCGACTCGACCTCGTTGCCATAGTAGTCGGCATAGCGGTGGATCGCGCCGGCGGGCGTGGTCGTGAATTCGCGCGAGAGGAGCCGTTGCCGCTCATCCGTGACCGGGGTCAGCCGGGCTTCCATGAACGACTCGCGCGCCTCGCCCGCATAGCGGTAGGTGGTGCGGTGGTTGATATGGAAAAGCATGGGGATGAACGCCGGTGCGGGGCGGGGTAACGGGTAAAATGGGGAAGGCAGCCCCCGGGTAGCAAGGTTCGCGCCGCCCTCGTTATTACGCCCCGCGCCCACCGGTCGGGAACCCTATTGCAGGGCGGGCCATGCGCATACGATTCGACGCCGGCCCGCCCGCCGTAGCCCTGGGGGGCCCGCGGCTACCCCTCGATTCCGAAGACCGCCTTGGAATACGCCTCGGGGTCGAAGGGCTGCAGGTCCTCCTTTTGCTCGCCGAGGCCGACGTAGTGGATGGGGAGTTTTAACGCGCGCCAGATGCCGACCACCGCGCCGCCGCGGCTGGTGCCGTCGAGCTTGGTGACGACGAGGCCGGTCAAGCCGAAGCTTTTGTGAAACGCGCGCGCCTGCTCGATGGAGTTGCTGCCGAGCGAGCCGTCCACCACCAGCCAGGCGAAGTGAGGCGCGGTGGGGTCGAGTTTTTGCAGGACGCGACGGATTTTCGCGAGCTCTTCCATGAGGTTGCTCTTGGTGTGCAGGCGGCCGGCGGTGTCGATGATGACGACGTCCTTGCCGCGGCTTTTGCCCGCTTGGAGGGCATCGTAGGCCACGGCGGCGGCGTCGGCTCCCGTGTGGCTGGCGACCACGTCCAGCTGCAGGCGTTCGGCCCAGGTTTTCAACTGCTCCACGGCGGCGGCGCGGAAGGTGTCGCACGCCGCCACAAGCACGGATTTACCCTCCTGTTGCAGGGCCCAGGCGAGCTTCGCGGTCGTGGTGGTTTTGCCGGAGCCGTTGACCCCGATCATCACGATGACGGCGGGAGCGCCGTCGGGCCGTTTGACGAGGGCCGGGGCGCCGGCGCTGCCGGCGAGCACCCGGGTGAGCACCGCGCAACCGAGCTCGGCGGCTTGTTTGCCCTTCAGCTCCGGATCCTGGCGATAGGCGGTCTTGATCTCGGCAAGGATCTCGGTGGTCGTCTCGACCCCGAAGTCGGCGGTGATGAGCGCTTCCTCCAGCTCTTCGAGCGAGGAGGCGTCGATCTTGCGTCCGCCGAAGAGCGAACGCGTCTTGCCCGCGATGGCGGCTACGGTTTTGGCAAGACCGTCCTTAAATTTCTTGAAAAGACCAAACATGGGTGCGGGAAGCGTGAGCCGGAGGCGGGCGGCGAAGGGCTCGGGGACCGGGGCGGCAGGCCCGGAGCCCGACGCACTCAGGTGGCTTTGCGGGCGTCGCGGCCGACCTGGTCCTTGAGCTTGTCCAAGATGCCGTTGATGAAGCGCTTGGCATCGGCGTTGGAGAACAGCTTTGAAAGGTCGATGGCTTCGTTGATCGAGACGACGGGCGGGATGTCCTTGCGGTGCATCATCTCGAAAATCGCGAGGCGCAGAATGGCCAGGTCGATCTTGGCGATGCGTTCGAAATCCCAGTTCTGGGCAAGGCCCCGGATGCGACCGTCGATCTCCTCGCAATGCTCGATCACTCCGTGGATCAATTCCTCGCCAAAGGCGTAGTGCTCACGGGGCTTGCCGTCCACGGCGTGGAGGTTGAAGAAAAAAATCTCCAGATCATCGGCGATGCGGACGGGGCGGTTTAGGCTCCAAGCGAACAGATATTGAAGCGCGGCGACGCGACCGTCGCGACGCTGGGCGAAAAGGGCTTTGTTACTCATCTCAGGAAAGGGTTTTCTCAGGAAAGGGTTTTGTGAAGTACGGCCATCTCTAGCGCGGCGGTGGCGAATTCCGCTCCGCGGTTGATCGGACCGGTGGCGCGGGCCTGGGCCTGGGCGAGGGTGTTGACGACGATGACGCCGTTGACGACTGGCACGCCGGTATCGAGCGAGACGCGCATCAATGCCGCGGCCACGGCGTTGCCCACCATCTCGTGGTGATTCGTGTCGCCCGCGATGAGCACGCCGAGCGCGATAATGGCGTGAAAGCCGCCGCCGGCGGCCAGGCGCTGCGCGGCCCACGGGATCTCGTGCGAGCCCGGCACGCGGACCGTCTCAATGGCGGCGCTCGGCACGCCGGAGTCGATCAGCTTGGCCTGCACCCGGTTGAGCATGGCGTCCACCAACGCGGGATTGAAGCGTGCGGCCACGATGCCGATGCGGAGATCGGCCCCGGCAATGGTCAAAGGCTTGGGCGCGTCGAGACTCATGAGAAAGAAGGAACGGCAACGCATGCGACGGCCTCCGCCACGAAGCAAACGGGAAAACGGGCCTCCCGCCTCTATCGGTGTAAACGGAAGTGGTTCCTCGCAGGTTTCATCTGCTGGGTGGAGCGGCCGTAGCCCGATCCATTGGCGCGCCCCACGACGCACATAGACAGCAAGGGCCTGATGGCAAGCGTGTTATAAACAGCGCAGGGCACTTCTCGCGCCATCGAGGCCTTTCATGTGAGGAGCAAAGCGATTTTCCATGCCTTGGAAAACAGCGAACAACCAGAATGAGGTTGATTTTAATACCTGTCCATAAGTAGGTTATACGGGGTGCGGGATGTGTGAACCCGCTTGGGGCGGCAATCAAACGCGGCCTTAATTAGCGTACTATTAGGCGGTCGCCGAGGCCATCGATCAGGATCACGTTCCGCTGCGTCTAGGGCGAAGATGCGGTTACACAAAGTAAATGTTATACTGTTGCATACTTACGCAAGCCACTTGTGTGTGGCGGTTCGCATTCAGTGTTACAATTAAAATTTGGAACTTAAGCGCCGGCGCATTTTGCCGGTGATTGGAGAGGGCGCGTTTTTTCCCTACATGCTAGCTCCGGGTTACTGCAACTATATCATCGGGTTAGTCACGATTTGGGTGAGTTACATTGCCTCATGCAGAGCATCCCGCTTTTACCCACAATGGTTCCTATAAGGTTGTCTGAGGCGGCAATTGGGCCGACTTGCGCGCTCTTCTAGGCAGGATTCCCCACGGGGATCTGTAGTAAATCCGATAAAATACACCAATAGACTAATTCTTGTTCCCTTAGAAAACAATTCATGGAGCGTTACAGAAAATCCCCGATGCCTAATACGGAAAATCACCGATAACCCGCAACGTAACTCTCAACCGCCTACCTCGAATAAAACCCCATACCACGATGTCCACCCATTTCCTATACTCATTACAAGAGAACGCGGTTTCCCGAGCTTATTCCTCGGTTGCGGACTCCGTGCCAGCCGGGTCGAATGAGCTTTCGGATGTAAATCAAAGGCAGCTTAATCTACTACGCCGCACCGGTTTTTTTGGCGTCGACTTGAAGGGCTGTGTCATCGAGCGTGCCTACGACGCGGACGATCTGCGCGCGGCTTACAGGCTAGTTCATAATGTATTTGTGGGCACGGGGTATATCGAGCCGGAAGCAGGCGGCATTCGCTTGCGGATTTTTGAGGCGAGCCCGGATACGGCCACCTTTGTCGCGAAGAAAAACGGGGAAGTGGTCGGTGTGCTAAGTGTCGTTCTGGACTCGGTCGAATTGGGTCTGCCTTCCGACACCGCTTTCAAAGCAGAGCTTGACGAGCTGCGTGGCACTGGATCGCGCATATGCGAAATCACCAATCAAGCGGTGGCGAAAGAGTTTCGCCGTTCCTCGGTGTTAACCGAGCTAATGCGCTGCGCCATCGCTTACATGGTGAAGACCGGTTGCGGACGCGCCTTGGCCACGGTGAGTCCCAATCATAAAAATTTCTATAAAATGGTCGGCTTCGAGTCGCTAGGCTCCTTGCGCAGTTATTCGGAAAAACTTCATGATCCGGTGGTCGCGATTTTTCTCGCCGTCGACGTGTATCGCTCGGAAGTGCCTGCTCCGGGCCTTGATCCGTCGGTGCACTACATGGGGTCCACAGGAAATCCATTCATGGCCTCGGCCGACGATTGGACACGGCAGGCCAAGGAACGTTTCCTTAGTGCCGACCTGTTGGGTAAACTCTTGAATACCGGCCGCGATTTCCTTTCGGAGTGCTCGCCATCGGAGCTCACGTATTTGGAATCCTGCTGGGGTAACCCGCTCTTCGAGCGGGTGCGTTCGCGGAGCGCCGAGCGAAAGTTGGCCGCTTAGCCCGAAATCTGAAGTGGATCGCCGCGATCTAACGCAATCTGCTGGTCATCTGCTCTTTTGTTCACCCGCTCAATGCACTATTCAGTGCACCTCGGGATTCACGAACGACCATCTGATCCAGCTTCTTGCGCCATCTCATCGGCTCCCACTCCGGATTTCGGGCTTAGGATTCTGGCGGCCTCCGGGCAGAGTGCGTCACATGCCCGCCGACGCCGGTCTCGGCTGGATGGACACTGCCTCGCGCGGCGCCGAAAATCGCGCCGTCAAGGCTTTGTAATTTAGGCCGAGAGAGGTCGCGGCTTGGCTAGGATCGGTGCGGATGCGCCGTGCGCGGCGAACGCGGTTTTGTGCAACTGAAGTCGATCTGGTTAGCGCGGGGAAAACGGGCTTGGCGTGATTGTAAAATAAATACTATATCGCCGGAAGCTGTTGTATAAAAACATATTATTTTTCGAATTATCGCCCCGCACTATGGGCGGCGGCGGGTTTCCCTTATGCGTGGCTCAGGCGTAGAGAAGCGGTTATAGCATTGAGAAGCAACGAGGTGCCACGAAGTCTTGCCGCTGAGACGAATGCCGCTCCGGAGACGGGGCTGCACTTTCTCATTCCGCCAAATATTCACGAAAATATATTTTCGCTCCGATAGCGGAGCAGTTCTCCCTGCCTGCCTGAATATTAAACCTCAACCACCCTGTCCTGTTATTAACATGAAAAACAAATCGATTACGGGTCTAGCTCTGACGCTGGGCCTCTTCGCGGGGGCTCTAGCGCCCACCGCCCACGCGCAGTTGATCACCCTCAGCGGCAACAACGTTGAGATCACCGCGAACGGCTTCTCCGCCAGCAATCTGGGTTTTGGCGCGCCCGGCGCCTTGATCACTACCTCCGGTTTCATCGAATCCTCCTGGGGCATCTTTCAAATCACCAGTATTGTGGATGGAACCAACCTGCCGGTGTTCGCCGACAACCTCGGCACCGAGTACTGGGGCTTTTTCTACAACGCCTTTGATACCAGCGCGCTTGTCGCCGGAACGACTACCCTGTTCACTGGCGGGGGTTTACAACTGGACATTTATAAGTTAACCACCCCCGATCCACTCAACGCGAACTTCTTCGCCTTGGCCAATCTTGGAACCGGTCCCCGCACTGGCTTGTCCACATTCAACGGCATCACCAACTTTGGTGCTCCAGTATTTCGATCCACGTTGGCCGGTGCTTTAACCACTACGTTCAACTCCGCTAATGGCAACACGAATGCCAATGGCGTGCTCCAGGTGACGCTTGATAACCTGTTCGATACCCCGCTGAATCTAGACACCCTCAACTTCTCTCTCGGCGGCACCACCGTTCCCGATGTGGCTGCTGATTGGAATGTCAACTTTGGTGGCACCATCCGTGGCGACCTCACCCCTGTGCCCGAGCCCTCGACCTATGGTCTCATGGCCGTGGCCGCTCTTGCCGGCATCGTGGCGACTCGCCGCCGCGGCCCGAAGCAGGTCGTTGCCCTCGCTTAAGGTCTAAGCTATAATGTCTTGTGCGACGCGGGGCCTGGAGGCCCCGCGTTTTTTATGGAACGTGCAACGCACCACTCTACTTCCTCCAAGACCCTGGCTCACGCCACACGCAATCGCTTCTTCCTGTTATGGCACCTGTTATTGAGGATTCACTTTTGGCGGCGTTTCGCCAGGCAGCCTCACGGGTGCCGGCGTATCGTCTATTGTTACAAGAAGCGGCGGTTAACGCCGATGAAGTCAAAACGCTGGAGGATTTTTGGCGGCTTCCGATTTGTGAAAAATCATCCACTTTTCAGCGTTTTGGTATCGCGGATCTTTGCGTGGACGGCGATCTCGGCCATTTGGCGTCGGTGCTCACCAGTTCGGGGCACTCCGGGATTTTTGCCTTTGGTCTGAATGATGCCGCCACCCGGCACGGCGCCACGGCGTGGATCGATAATCTGCTGGATTACCTCTTTGAGGTAAAATCCAAGAAAACGCTTCTCATCAATTGTTTACCCATGGGCGTAAAGGTGCCCACGGAGGCCTGCACTTTGGCGGAAACCAGTGTGCGGGCGGATATGGTGGTGGGCTTGGTCAAGGCGCTGGGCCGTCACTACGCGCAGATCATCATCGTGGGAGAAGCGGCGTTCGTAAAACACCTGCTGGAGTTGGGCGAGGCGACCGGGGTCGATTGGTCGTCCTTGCTCGTCCACGTAATCCTCGGCGAGGAGCCGTTGGCGGAGAACGCGCGCAAATATCTGGAAAAGTTGCTCGATACGGCGCTTTCCCGACCGGAAGACGGTGTGATCGCCTCATCGATGGGCGTGGCCGAGGCCGGGCTCAATCTGTTCTCCGAGATTCCGCCCGCGATGCCCTTAATTCTGCTACGCAGACTCTTGCACGATAATCCTGAGCTGCGGTCCCGCGTGCTGGGCCCCAGGCTTTTTGTGCCCTGTCTTTTTACCTACGATCCGCGCCGCATCTATGTGGAGTTCGATGCGGAAGGCCGTTTGCTCCTGACTACTCTGGAGTCGCATCTACGTGTTCCGCTTGTTCGTTATGCAACCGGGGATAGCGGGCGCTTCTTGGATGTGCCTCCCGATTCGCGCGAGGAGATCGAGGCGGCGGGTATCAGTTGGGATTTATTGATGGCGATACCCATCGTAATCATTCACGGACGAGGCAATTACGCGTCGTCTGGGGCGACTCGAGTCTACCCGGAAGCGGTGAAAGAGGGTATTTACCACGATTCGGATTTGGCGGCCTTGATCACCGCCAATTTCCGTCTCGTATCGGGCGCCGAGAAAGTGCGGGTAAGGATACAGCTCTCCCCGGGGATCGCTCGCGACCCGTTGATTGAAGAACGTTTTCTAGCCGCAATACAGGTGTACGTGGATGCACCGATTGAGGTTGTGTGTGAAGTGTACGAGTCGTTCGGCAGCGGCATGGCCTTGGATTACGAAAGAAAATTCAGCTACTTGGCGCGCTGATTTCGGCTCGTGTTCTCGGAACGGAATCGAGGCGCAGCAGGGTTGCTTGCGCCGTTGCTGCGGCGGGTAACAGGAGGCGAGGCCAGCGGGTCGAAAGTGGCATGGGCGTCCCGCCCATGGGATCGACAGCGAACGCGCAGGATGCCCGTTCGCTCACGGGCGGGACGCCCGTGCCACGTCTGAGGGACAGCCCCTGTCATCACTTTCTGTGACACCCTCGTTGCTGCGGCGGTGGGCGATTGCAGGATTGGAAACTTGAGCCACTTTCGCCAAGTTCTCCGGTCCGAATCCATTACCCACCCAACCACCCATGAATCGCTCCTCCCGCCTCCGTCGCTTCGCCGCCCTCACATCTCTGGCCGTGCTCGCCGCTTGCCCCGGCATGCGCGCTGAAGACTCCGCGCCAGCGCCCGCCCCCGCCGCCCCCGCTGCCGCTCCAGAGGCGGCCCCCGCCGTCCCGGCCGTGCTTTCCGATATCCGCATCGTGATGAAAACCACCAAGGGGGACATCGAGGCCAAAATTTTCGCCGCCAAGGTCCCGCTCACTGCCGCCAACTTCCTCAACCTCGCCAAGACAGGGTATTACGATGGGCTCACTTTTCACCGCGTTATTCCTGAATTCATGATCCAGGGTGGTGATCCGCGCGGCACCGGCACCGGCGGTCCTGGTTATCAGTTCGCCGATGAGTTTCACCCCACGCTGCGGCACTCGAAGAGTGGTATGTTTTCGATGGCCAACTCGGGGCCCGGCACCAATGGCAGCCAGTTTTTCATCACGCACGTGCCCACCCCCTGGCTTGACCGGAAACACAGCATCTTCGGCGAAGTCACCAAGGGCATGGGTGTGGTCAACCAGATCGCCAAGGGCGACAAGATTACGAAAATCGAAATCCTCGACGCTCCGGACGCCCTTTTCGCCACCCAGACGGAGCAACTCGCGAAGTGGAACGCGGTTCTGAAAAAGTAATCGGTTTCCCGTTCCCGCCCGGATTTTAAAGCCCGGTGGTTCCGCGGCGGCATGAGTGATGGCCTCCGCCCGCCTTGCGGACCTCGGGCTGGTTTCGGGGTGGGGCGACGCCCGCCGATTTACGGAGGCGGGGTGGGGCGACGCCGCCTTACACGCAGGAAAGGAGCCTTACGTGACGGCTTCGGGCATGAGGCTGGCGCCGATCGCCGGTGCGGGCGCCGGGGGCTCGACCCATTTGCCGTGCTCTTTGATGAGGGCGACGAGGCGGTCGTCGGCTTCGATTTGGGGCAGGTTGTACTGCACGCAGGTCTTGCCGACGTAGAGGTTGATCTTACCGGGGGCGCCGCCGACGTAGCCGAAATCGGCGTCGGCCATCTCGCCGGGGCCGTTTACGATGCACCCCATGATGGCGAGCTTGACGCCCTTCAAATGCCCCGTCCGCGCGCGGATGCGTTGCGTGGTGGTCTGCAGATCGAAGAGCGTACGGCCGCAGCTCGGGCAGGCGACGAACTCGGTCTTGGTGCTCCGTGTGCCTGCGCCTTGGAGGACGTTGTAGGACAATTTCAGGGCGCGCGTCGGGTCTGATTCCGTCTCGATGCTCACGAGGTCGCCGAGACCGTCGCAGAGGAGCGAACCGGAGAGGACCGAGGCGTCGAGCAGGCGGGAAAGAAAATCGGGCTCGGGCGCTACCTGGGTGGCGGGGGTGTTGCGGATCCAGAGCGGGGCGCGGCAACCGAGGTGGCGGAGGGTCTCGGCGAGGGCACGGTAACGACCGATGGCGTGGCGGCCTTGGGGATCGGGCGCGGTGTCGTCGAGCGTGAGGAGCAGTCGCTCGTCGCCGAGCTGGTGTAGCGTGACGGCGAGGAGGGAAATGGCGGAGCGGCCGCTGAGGAGGGCGTCGGCGGTGGTGGCAAGGGCGAGGGCGTGGCCGCGGGCGCGGGCGAGTTTGGCGAAGCCGGCCAGCGCCTCGGCGTCGGCGGGCGTGGCGGTGAAGGCGCGCACCAGGACCAGCGGGGCGGTCGCTTGCAGTCCGGCGAGGTCGGCGGGTGCGAGTGAAGGCGCGAGTTCGAGGAAGGGCACGGCCCCGGCGGGGAAAGCGGCAGATCGGAGCGCGTCGAGATCGGCGGCGGACGTGATCGGCACGAGCAAACCCTCAACCGGCGTGTCGGCGAGGCGCACGGCGGCGAACTTGGCCACGGTTTCCGGCAGCGCGGCGAGCGAGGCGATGCGGGTGACGACGCGCGGCGGCGACCCGGGGCCGAGGGTGAATTCGGGCGACAGGGCGAGCGGGGTGACGGGGCGTTTGGTGTAAACGTAGGGATCGATGGCGTCGGGGACGTGGTCGGTCGTGGCATGGGCATCTTGCCCATGGGCTCGGAAGGACACGGGCGGGACGCCCGCATCCTCACGGGCGGGACGCCCGTGCCACGTCGGCGACGGCCTCCACAGGGACGTCGCCTTGCGGGCCAGAGCCTGGGCGACGGGGATCTCGTAGACGCTGTCCTCGGTGAGGGAGACGCGGATGGTGTCGCCGATGCCGTCGGCGAGCAGGGAGCCGATGCCGATGGCGGACTTGATGCGGCCGTCCTCGCCGTCGCCGGCCTCGGTGACGCCGAGGTGGAGCGGGTAGTCCATCGCCTCCTGGTCCATGCGGGCGACGAGCAGGCGGTAGGCCTGGATCATGACCTTGGGGTTGGAGGATTTCATCGAGAGGATGATGTCGTTGAAACCGTGGCCGCGGCAGATGCGGAGAAACTCGAGCGCGCTCTCGACCATGCCGAGGGGCGTGTCGCCATAGCGGTTCATGATGCGGTCGCTGAGCGAGCCGTGGTTGGTGCCGATGCGCATCGCGCGGCCGAGCGCCTTGCAGCGCAGGATGAGCGGCGTCACCGCTTCATGGATACGGCCGAGCTCGGCGTCGTAGGCGGCGTCGGTGTATTCGAGGACGGCGAACTTTTTTTTGTCGGCGTAGTTGCCCGGGTTGATGCGGATTTTTTCGACGTGCTCGACCGCCTCCATGGCGGCGGAGGGCAGGAAATGGATGTCGGCGACGAGCGGCACGTCGGCGAAGCCGGCGGCGGCGAACTGCTCGCGGATGGGCTGGAGGCAGCGGGCGGCCTGGACGTTGGGGGCGGTGATGCGGACGATTTCGCAGCCCACCTCGGCGAGGGCGATGGCCTGGCGCACGGTGGCGGCGACATCCTGCGTATCGCTGGTGGTCATCGACTGGATGCGCAGCGGGTTGGCCCCGCCCACGCCGACGGTGCCGATGCGCACCTCGCGGGTCGGGCGGCGCAGGGTTTGGTGGCGGGAGAGGGCGTAGGGCAGAGTCATGGCGCGAAGGAGCAAGGGGACAGACGCTAGGCGCGGCGCGGGAAGCGGCAAGCCGGACGTCGGAAGCCGGACGACGCAACGCACGAAGCCCGCGGGCGGCGTTTGCCAACAGATGGGTGACACGGGAGAGGGAACACGGGTGGCTTGCGGGGGGCGGCGGGGCGGCTCATCACCCTCCGGCATGGGTGATACGGGATTAAATTTGTGGCGGGCGCTGGCGATTATCGCGGGGCTTTTGGCGCTCTTCGCTCCGCTGGCGGCGGTGTTGGTCGCGGCGGCGGCGAAAGGGCGCGCGCGGGTGCTCGCCTGGGCCTTCGGGGGCAGCCTGGCCGCGGCGGTGGCCTGCCTGGCCGTGGCGGCGATGCTTAACCAACTGGCGCCGCCCAAGGTGGCGCTATTGTGGCTGATGGGCTCGCCTTGGATGTCGGCGGTCGGGGCGGTGGCGGGGTGGAAATGGGCGCTGCGTAACGAGGCGCGCCCGTAGGCGAAAAAGTGTGGCCCGGCGAGGCCGGCCCGAGGGGGCCGAAGTGGACGCGGGCGAAATGGGCGATCTGATCCGGGCGAAAACGTTTAGAGGCAGGGGCGAGTCTTGGCTTTGATGATACAGGGTCGCCACCGGAGGGACCTTTAGCTCCGAGATCCGCATTTCAAAAGTGGCTCATAATGCAGGCGTGATGGCTTCACTGATTTTAGCGGGATGCGGGTGATTTCCGATGTGCCCGTCACGACAAGCACGCGGCCGCCGGGCGCGCCGCCGCCGCCCTCCATGCCGGCCTGGTTCGTGATTGGCGGGGCCTGCCCGGCGCGGGATGCTCGTGCGATCCATGATCGTGTCGCCCTCGATTTTTTCCGCATGACCGCCACCGCCTCCCCGCTTCGCGCCTCCCTGCTCGCCGCCCGCGCGAACCTCGTGCCGGGCATCGTGCTGCAATGCGTGGCGGGCGCGGTGGTCGCCGGCTATTTCCTCCACCCCCCGGCACGCGCCGCCTTGGAAAACCTCGCCGCGTTTCGCACCCGCATCGGCCTGCCCTTCGCGCTCGTCTCCACCGCGATCTTCGGCGCGCTCCTGCCCTTCGCCGTGCTGCGCCTGAGCAAGGCCACGCGGCACCGTTACGACTTCGCACAAATGGCCGCGCTCACCCTTTTCTGGGCCTACAAAGGCATGGAAATATCGCTCTTCTACGCGCTACAGGCGCGGGTGTTTGGCGAAGGCCAGTCCGCCGCCGTCATCATCGCGAAGACCGCCGTCGACCAATTCGTCTACGGCCCCCTGCTCGCCGCCCCGCTGACCTGGCTCGTCTATGCGTGGGTGGAGCTGCGCTTCGATACCCGCGCCCTCGTCGCCGAGCTACGGCTTCCCGGACTCTACGGTCGCTCCATTTTTCCGCTGCTGGTCGCGAGCTGGAGCGTGTGGGTGCCGGCGGTCGCGATCATCTACCTGCTGCCCACCGCGCTCCAGTTGCCGCTGCAAAACATCGTCTGCTGTTTCTTCACCCTCCTGATCATTTTCATGACCCGCCGCCCCGACCCCGCGCCCGCCACCGCCAGCCAGTATCCGGTAGCGCATAAAGTTTCGCACCATTTCGGCACTCCAAGGAATTTTTAGTCACAGAGAACACAGAGTCATTAATGCCTCGGTTGAGCAGGTAAAGTCCGGCCCGTCCTCCCTCCGTGACCTCCGTGACCTCCGTGTCCGCGCTCCGGCTGGGCTCCGTGGCCAAATCCGAAAAACCAGACCTTACAGCCTGCTATTAATCGTTGCGCAAATTCCGGCGCGGCGGGGTGCGGCGACCCCGCCTACACGAAGCGGATTAGGGATGCGGAAATTTTCGCAAAAATTAATACCGCGTAATGGCCGCGAAGATTCTCGGCGAGTTTTTGCCGCCCGCGCGTATCCCTGTATTCTCCCCCCCATGCACGTTTTCCTCCGTCCCGCCCGCGCGCTCCGCCTCCTTGTTTTCGTGCTGCTTTGCGCCGTGCCGCTTGGCTCCGCTCTCCGCGCCCAGGTGGAGGCCTCGCTCGTCGCGTTGAAGAAAACCTTCCCGGCCGACGCCCGCGAAGTCGTGGTCGGTCTCCGCCTCGTGCATCTGCCGCACTGGCATACCTACTGGCTCGCGCCCGGCACCGGCTACCCCACCAGCCTCGAGTGGCAACTCCCGCCCGGTTGGAGCGCCGGCCCCATCCGCTGGCCCGCGCCCCACCGCGTTTACGACTCCGCCAAAAACCTCGCCGGCAACGGCTACGAGGACGTGGTCACTCTGCCCGTCACCTTGACCCCGCCGCCCGGCCTCGCGCCCGATCAACCCCTGGTTCTGCGCGCCAAGGCCGAATGGCTCATGTGCAAAGACGTCTGCATCCCCGGCTCCGCCTCCGTGAGCCTCACCCTCACGCCGACCGCCCCCGGCGCCATGACCACGGCCAACGTCACCGACTCCGACGCCGGGGAGCACCTGCTCGCCACCCTCGACGCCCTGCCGCTCCCCTTGCCCGCCGCCTGGCTCGCCACCGCCGCGCGCCCCGCCGCCTCCACCGCCAAGGGAGCGCCGGCCAAAACCCTCCGCCTCAACCTCCGCGCCGCCGACGGGAAAACCGCCGTGCCCGCCGATCCGTGGTTCTTCGCCGCCGACGAAACCATCGCCTACGACGCCCCGCAGCTTCGCCTCGCCGGCACGCCCGCGCAGGAGTGGACCGCCGATCTCGCCGTGCCCGGCTTTATCGAGACCACCCCCACGCGCCTCGTTGGCGTGCTCACCTTCGCCAGCGGCCCCGCCTACGCCCTGGATCTCCCCATCGAGCCCGAAACACCTTCCGCTACTTCCTCCGCCACCGCACCCCCGGGGGCTTCCGCCGCCAACGCCGCCGCCGACCCCGTCTCGCTCCCTCCCTTGCTGCTCCTCGCCTTCGTCGGCGGCCTCATCCTCAACCTGATGCCCTGCGTGTTCCCGGTGCTCGGCCTTAAGGTCCTCGGCTTCGTGCAACAGGCCGGCTCCGACCGCAAAAAAATCACCGCCCACGGCCTTGTGTTCACGTCCGGCGTGTTGCTCTCGTTCTGGACCCTGGCGGGCGTGCTCGCCCTGCTTCGGGCCGGCGGGGAGCAGCTCGGCTGGGGGTTCCAGCTCCAGGAGCCGGCCTTCGTGTTTGTCATGGCGCTGGTGCTGCTCGCCTTCGCGCTCAACCTGTCGGGCGTATTCGAGTTTGCCCTACGCGCGACCGCGCTCGGCGGCGACCTTCAACAAAAGCAGGGGCTCTCCGGTTCCTTCTTCACCGGCGTGCTGGCCACCGTCGTCGCCACCCCGTGCAGCGCGCCCTTCCTCGCGCCCGCGCTCGGCGCCGCGCTCGCCTTGCCGGTGGTGGCGAGTTTCGCCGTGTTCACCGCCATCGCGCTCGGGCTCTCCGCGCCTTACCTCGTACTCGCCGCCTTCCCTGCGGCCGTGCGCGCCCTGCCGCGACCCGGCGCGTGGATGGAGGGGTTTAAGCAAGGCATGGCCTTCCTGCTCTACGGCACCGTCGGGCTGATGGTCTGGATTCTCGCCGGCCAATTGAGCGCCGACGGCCTGCTCTCCGCCCTGCTCGCGCTCACCGGCCTCGCCTTCGCGCTCTGGCTCTACGGTCGCGCCACCGCGCCCGGCGCGCGCCCCACCACCGCCCGCCGCGTCTCCTTCGTGCTTTCCTTCGTGCTGGTCGCCGCCGCCGCCGCCTACGGCTGGCCCCGCTCCGCCACGCCCACCGATCTGGTCTGGGAACCGTGGAGCGCGGAGCGCGTCGCCGCGCTCCGCGCCGAGGGCCGCCCCATCTACGTCGATTTCACCGCCCGCTGGTGCTTCACCTGCCAGACCAACAAAAAAGCCGTCTTCGCCGGCCCCGGGTCGGGCGAAGTGTTAAAGACTTTCCGCGACCAAAACGTCGCCACCCTGCGCGCCGACTGGACCAATCGCGACCCCCTCATCACCGCCGAGCTCGCCCGCTGGAGCCGCGCCGCCGTGCCTTTTAATCTGGTCTACCTCCCCGGCGCCCCCGCGCCCAAGGTCCTCCCCGAACTCCTCACGCCCTCGGCCGTGCTGGCAGCGGTGCGCCCCTGAACTTCCGGACGCGCGACGAAAGACCGAAACGCAGCGGCGCCGGACCGTGGATTCAACCGCCGTTTCTTGTATTTCATAAGATCCAAAACCCGGTGCTTCGCGGTCCGCCGTGGGCGCAAAACAGGCAGCTCTGTAACGACGTCGAATAGAGGTTCGATAAACAGCCGCCGGATTTCCGGGCAACGGAATTTTTAACCACGGATAAAACCCGTATAAGCATGGATGCTAAATAATTTATCCCCACGATTTTAATCCGTGATAATGAACACGGGAGGGGCACAGATGGAGGAAGATCCGGAAGGCAGGGAATTGTCGGAATCGGGAGGTCTGGGAGGGCAATCGGATGGTTTTTATTTATCTGCGGTTATTTGCGGAATCTGCGGTCCATCGGCGGCTCTCTGGCTCTAGGCATCCCCATCGAGGTGACGCTCCTCGCCTGCAGATGTGCCCGGACACGTTGAGGTGCCGTCACACCAGCTCCACCCGCACGTGATCGTAACACCGCACCGCGTGCCTCTGCTGCACACTCTCCGCCGTCCACAACGCCTCCGCCTCCTCCACTCACAAGCGCACGACACCATCTCGCTCCGCCCACTTCCCCATGCTTCGGCCCATTCTCGCACCTCACCAACCTCCAGTGCCGCCCCAACCCCAACAAATAGTGCAATAATTGCTCCGGTGTCATCCTCCTCTGCTTAACCACCATACCTTCCTTACCCATCGAAAACGTCGAAGTACTTCTTTAGTAAACATCCACCAGCTTTATGCCCACCCCGCTCAACGAAGCCCGGCTCTCCGTCGTCACCGCCGCCCTGCGTGCCGGCAATAAAATCAAGGCTATCCCATGGGCGGCACGCCCATGCCACCTACGACCCCGTTGGCATCATTTCCTGTTACACCCCACCTACACCTGCCACCCGCCCACTTACCGCGAACCCGCCGGAACGCATTGACCCCGCCGCGCGCCTTTGCGTGCGTCGGTGGCCTCCGTGCCGCTCGACCTCTACGATTCCATTCGCGACCAACGTTTCCACGCCCTGCGCGACACGTTTTTCCCCCGCCTGCCCTCCGGCGCCCCCCTCACCCTTGAGCTTGGCTGCGGGCATGGCCATTACCTTAACGCCTACGCCGCCGCGTTTCCCACCGAGTTTTGCGTCGGGCTGGACCTGATCGGCGACCGCATCGCTCGCGCCGAACGTAAGGCCACCCGCGCGCGCCTTGCCAATCTCGTTTTCGTCCAGGCCGAGGCCGCGCTTTTCCTGTCCGCGCTCGCCACCCTCCCGGCCGCGCCCCGGCTGCGGCGGGTGTTCGTGCTCTTTTCCGACCCTTGGCCCAAACGCCGGCACTGGAAACACCGCGTGGTACAGGGCACCCTCCTCGACGCTCTCGCCCTGCTCACCGAACCCGATGCGGCGCTGCATTTTCGCACCGATCACCCGGACTACTTCGCCTATGCCCGCGAGGTCGTGGCGGGGCATGCGCAGTGGCGGATCGCCCTCGCCAGGGAGGAGCCGTGGCCGTTCGAATACGTGTCGGTTTTTGAGGAACGCGCCCTCGCCGGTCTGCCGCAATCCTTCACCGCCCTGCGCGTTTCGGGCGCTCCGGCCGCTCGCCCATAAGTGCCGTAATCGCTTCGATTTTTTTCAACTAATGATCCCGCCGCGATGAATACCGCCCCACTTCCGGGATTGACGCCCCCCTTCGCGGCTACCTAGTTCCACCTCTTTTCCCCTCTTCCATGGCTCTCCGCGTTACCGCTTTCGTCCTCAAAACCCTCGTCGCCTGGCCGCTTTTCGCGGTTTTCGCCGCGTCGGCGCACGCGGCCGGCGGCCACGAGGCACCCGCCAGCCTCACCGAGCAGTTGCACGTCGGATTCCCGATCACCAACTCGATCCTCACCAGCTTCCTCATCACCACGCTGCTCATCATCGCCATCCGCGTGTTCGTGGGCAAACCCAAGCTCGTCCCCAGCCGCGGCCAGGCGGTTTTTGAGACTTTGATCACCGGCCTCAAAGACACCTTGGAGCCCATCGTCGGCAAGAAGGCCATGCCCGGCGCCTTCCCCGTTCTGCTTTGTTTGTTCGTGTTTATCTTGGTTCACAACTGGTCCGGCCTTTTGCCCTTCATCGGTACCGCCGGCTGGGGATACACCGATCCGGAAACCGGTGAATTTGTCCTTCAGCAGGCGCTGCTCCGTCCGCACACCTCCGAGGCCAACGGCACCCTCGCCCTCTCCTTGGTCTCCTTCGGCGCCTGGCTTGTCGTGATCTTCAAATACGCCGGCCCGAAACTCATCTGGCATGACCTCTTCGGCAACAAAGCCGGCAAGGGCGAGCTGCATCCGGCGATGTATTATTTTCTCACCGTCGTGTTCTTCCTCGTGGGCGTGATAGAGCTCGTCTCCATCGGCATGCGTCCTATCACCCTATCCGCCCGTCTCTTCGGTAACGTTTTCGGTGGAGAAAACCTGCTCCACGCGACCGGCTTTATCTTCATTTTCTACTTCCTCGAGATCATCGTCGGTCTCGTACAAGCGTTTGTGTTTACCCTGCTCTCGGCCGTCTACATCGGCCTGATTTGCAATCACGGCGACGATCATGGAGCGGAGGGCGATCACGGCCATGGCCACGGCGACGATCACGCCGCGCCCGGCCACGCCCCGGCCACCGCCGTGGCGGCCAAGCACTGATTTTCCCCCCCTTTTACCCGGACGCCACTGCGGGCCCACGTGCCACACCAAACGCGGGTTTCCGGGTTTCACCCACAAACCAAACCACATCCACCATGCTCCCCATCATCGCTCAGGTCACCAACGCCGGCATCACCGGTAATCTCGCCACCGGTCTCGCCGTTTTCGGCGCCGCCCTCGCCGTCGGTCTGATCGGCTTCCGCACCGTTGAGGCCGTCGGCCGCAACCCCGCCGCCCAAGGCAAGATCCTCCCCCTCGCCCTCGTTCTCGGCGCCTTCGCCGAAGGTCTTGGCATCCTCGCGATCTTCGTTCTCGGCAACTGATCCTTGGCCTCAAGCCGAGCCACCGCCGGGGCGA
>JBBRHC010000009.1:0-23972 GCA_038223295.1 Opitutales bacterium | reverse complement strand
GGCTAGGGGGGCTTGGGGGGGGGGGGCGTGGGTTCTGTTTTAACGGGTGGTTTTTATGGGGGGGGGGTTTTGGGGGGGGGGGGGGGCAAACCGGGGGCGGGGCCGTGTCAGCGCGCGGCCATGCGCTTCAGGTGAACGGTGAAAAGCACGAAGGCGATGGTCGTCACCACGAATATCGCGGAGAGCGCGTTGAGCGTCGGGTTGAGGCCGACCTTGGCCATGCCGTAAACCTGCAGGGGCAAGGTGCGCGACGACGGATCCACGGTGAAAAAGCTGATGATCAGCTCGTCCATCGAGAGGGTGAACGCCATCAACGCGCCCGAGATGACGGCCGGCCGCAAACAGGGCACGATGACCAGCCAAAAGGCCTTCAGCGGCGTCGCGCCCAGATCGAGCGCCGCCTCCTCCATCGCGGGGTCGAGCCCTTGCAGGCGCGCCCGCACCGCCACGAGCACGAAGGGAAAACAGAACGTCGCGTGCGCCAGGATCACGCTGGTGAAGCCCAGCTCCAGCGTAAGCACTCGAAACAGGATCAGGAAACTCACCCCCATCACGATCTCCGGCATGATCATCGGCACGCACGCCAGGGTCTGGATGGCGCGGGCGAAACGGTAGCGGTAGCGATGCAGCAACCACGCGCCCGTCGTGCCGATCAGCACGGCCAGCACCGTCGCGCAGGTCGCGATGACGAGGCTGTTTTTCAAGGTCCTCAGGATGGGCCCGTGGCGAAGCAGCTCGCCATACCACTTGAAGGTAAACCCCTCCCACACGATGTTGAGCTTGGAGGTGTTGAACGAGTAGGCGATCAGCACCGCGATCGGGACGTAGAGAAAAGCAAACACCAGCGCGGTCCACGCCCCGAGACCCCAGTGGAGGAGTCGCAGGCCGGAGGGCGGGAGCGGGCGTTTCGCGGGTCTTTCGGTCATCGGCGTGCTCGGTATAGCGGATTGCACGCCACCGCCCGCGGCGCAAGCGCAGGCGGCGCGCGAACCAGTTAGCCTGCGCCGTCTCACGGGCGCATGGCGCATGGCGCATGGCGCCCGCCCGATCCCACAACCGCGCAATCCGGGCGTGACGCCCGCCGCCCGCGCCCGTATTCCACTGCCCCAGCGCACTCATTTTTTGCCCACCATGAAAACCCTCGCCATCCTCAACGGCCCCAATCTCGACCGCCTCGGCAAACGCGAGCCCGAGATCTACGGTCGCGCCAGCCTGGCCGACTTGGAGGCGCAGTTGCGCGCGGAGTTCGGCTCGGTCGCCGCCCTGGAGTTTTTCCAGAGCAACCACGAGGGCGCGCTGGTGGACAAAATCTCCGCCCTCGCCGACGCGAAGATCGATGGCCTCGTCATCAACGGCGCCGCCCTCACCCACACCAGCGTGGCCCTGCGCGACGCCCTCGCCGGCTCCGGCCTGCGCGCCGTCGAGGTTCACATCTCCAACATCTACAAGCGCGAGGAATTCCGCCACCACTCGCTCACCGCCCCCGTCTGCGTGGCGGTCATCACCGGCCTCGGGCTCGAGGGATATTTCGCCGCGCTGCGTTATCTCCTGAAGTAGTCCGCCGCCCCGGGCCCGGCGCTCAAAACATCGCACAAACCGCTGGACAGCGACGCCTCCGCCCGCACGCTGGTTCCTCGTGTTCGGGCCGGCCCTCCGTCGCCCGCCCCACGCTCTCGTAGCACAACGGATAGTGCACTGGTCTCCGAAGCCGGTGATAGTGGTTCGATTCCACTCGGGAGCACCATCTAGTGGGCTGTGATGTCTGATTTTTTCAGATTTTTGACCCAGCATCGAACCGGAGCACGGAAACAGGGGTCACGGCGGAAAAACAGCCCGGATTATGTATCAAGACCGGCTCTGTATTCTCTGTGCCGGAACTCCGTGTCCTCCGTGACTAAAAATCCTTTGGGACTCTGCGGCCGATAAAAAAACCGTGCCCCCGCTTAGGATTGCAACATTGCCCACCCGCACGGCAAAGCTCCTGCTAACCCGCCTCTCGCCTGGACGGCGTTGCCCGTCCCGGCCTCCCACCCGCCCCCACCCCATTCGTTTCCGAACCCACCCCGTTCACCGCCCATGTCGAAACGTCCCCCTGAACTCTGGTCATCCCGCCTCGGCGCCATCCTGGCGGTCAGCGGCAGCGCGGTCGGCCTGGGCAACTTCATCCGCTTCCCCGCGCTGGCCGCCGAGTATGGCGGCGGCGCGTTCATGATCGCCTACTTCGTCTCGCTCCTCGTCATCGGCATCCCGCTGAGCTGGATCGAATGGACGGTCGGCCGCATGGGCGGGACCGCCGGTTTTCATTCCTCCGCCGGCATCCTCCACGCGGTATATCGCCGCCCCTGGGCGCGCTACCTTGGCGGCCTCGGCATCATCATCGCGTTACTCATCTACCTCTACTACATTCACATCGAGGCGTGGTGCCTCGGCTACGCCTACCACGCCGCCATTGGCACCTTCCAGGAGCCGGGTTTGAATTTCGGTGCGTTTTTCACCAACTTCACCGGCGGCTCCGCCAACGGCTCCTCCTTTCACT
Source organism: Opitutales bacterium (assembly GCA_038223295.1). Classification (GTDB taxonomy): domain Bacteria; phylum Verrucomicrobiota; class Verrucomicrobiia; order Opitutales; family Opitutaceae; genus IMCC26134_A. The sequence continues at coordinate 21,436 of JBBRHC010000009.1, read as the reverse complement.
TCTCCCCTACCCACGTCGGCCTGTTCCTTCTCACCGCCTTCGTATTGAATCTTGCGATCATCCACCGCGGTCTCTCGAAGGGCATCGAGAAGATCTGCATCTACGCGCTACCCATGCTCTTCGTTCTCGCGGTCATTATCCTCGTCCGCGTCCTCACCCTCGGCACTCCCGACGCCGCCAAGCCCGATCAAAACGTGCTCAACGGGCTCGGCTACCTGTGGAACCCCCGCGACATCGGGGCCGGCCTGCGCCGCCCCGAACTCTGGCTCGCCGCCGCCGGCCAGATATTTTTCAGCCTCTCCGTCGGCATGGGCGTGATCATCACCTACGCCAGCTACCTCAAGCCCCAGGATGACGTCGCGCTCTCCGGACTCACCGCCGTCTCCGCCAACGAAGTCTGCGAGGTCGGTCTGGGCGGCCTCATCAGCGTGCCCGCCGCGTTTATGTTCCTCGGCGCCACCGCCATCACCTCCTCCACCATCGGCATGGGCTTCATCGTGCTGCCCGATGTCTTCGCCCGCATGCCCGGCGGGCAAGCCTTCGCCATCGCCTACTTCACCCTGCTTTTTCTCGCCGCCCTCACCAGTTCGATCTCCATGCTGCAACCCGCCCTCGCGCTCCTCGAAGAGGTGACCGACATGGGCCGCAACGCCTCGGTCGCCATCCTCTCCGTCCTCACCGCCGGGGGCGCCTCCTACGTGTGGTGGTTTTCGCAAGACTTGAAGGCGCTCGACACCCTCGACTTCTGGGTCGGCACCTTCGCCATTTATGTACAGGCCAGTCTTTTTGTCATTTGTTTTGGCTGGGTGCTGGGGGCCGAGCGCGGGCTCGCCGAGGCGAGGCGAGGCGCGCGCATGCACCTGCCTGATTTTCTTGCCCCCATGATCCGCTACGTCTGCCCCGCCTATCTTTTGCTGATCTTCGGAGTCTTTATCCTCAACGACATCGTTGGCTGGAATTTCTCCCTCACCGCCCCCGCCTTCACCCGCACCGCCAAGCTCGACGACCTCCTCACCAGCCCCGTCGCGCAGACCTCGGTGGGTATCATCCTTCTCCTCGCTCTTCTCACCACCGCCCTTTTGGAACGCGGCGCGCGTCGCTGGGACGCCCGACTCGATGCCCTCGCCAAACCCTCCCCCACCCCATGACCCCCGGCGGCTGGATTAATCTTTTCCTCTCCGTCGGCTTTGTCGTCGGCCTCTTCAGTTGGTGCATTTGGCGCACCTTCAAATCCGATCCGCCCGCCCCCGCGCCACCGCCGCCGACACGGCCGGATAAGTCGGATAAGCCGCAGCGTTAACAGCCTCGCCCGCCGCCGCCGCGCTCCGCGTGCAACACCGCAAACGGCAGCTCGCCCAACACCTCGCACAACCCGAGCCCGCCCAGCCCGTGTAGGGCGGTGTCGCCGCACCCCGCCGCGTCTCCCGCCCCGCCGGCCCCACCCGGGCTTCCCGCGCCGCCCGCCCCGCCCTGCCAGCATGCCCCCGTAAACAAATCCGTCCACCCGCCTGTCCCTCCCCCCGTTCTCGTCTTCGTCCCCATTTCCGTGCCCGCCGTCCCCTTACCCGCAGTCTCGGCCGTCCCCGCCCTGCCCCGCCCTTCCCGCCCCGCCTCCGCCGCCGCGCCCAGACTCGACGAGGTCTCCGCGTCGAGCCGCACCCGCGTATCCGCCCAGACCGCCCCCACCGGCGGCCAGGCCAGCCGCGCGGTGAGGCGCGGCACGATCACTAGCAGGCGGTCGGCCTTGCTCTCCCGCAGGTAGGCGACCGCGTTGCCCGCATAGCCGCCCGTCAGCTCCAGCGGCGTGTAATCCCCCGCGCGAAACAGCTCCGGCCGCTCGCGCCGGAAACGCAGCAGACGGCGCGTCACCGCCAGCTTGATCTCCCCCGTCTCCCACCGCGCGAGCAAGGCCGCCCAGGCTCCAGGCGCGCCGTCCTGCCCGCGCGCCGCGAGGCTTTGCAGCGCGGCGTAGTCCACCTCGCGGCGGTTGTCGGGATCGACCAGACTAAAATCCCACCCCTCGTTGCCTTGATAGAGATCGGGCACGCCGGGCGCGGTCAGCTTGAGCACGACCTGGCTTAGCGAGTTGATCGCCCCCAGCCGCGCCAGCCGCGCCGCCGCCGGGCGGAAACGCGCCACGAAATCGCCGTCCTCCGCCAGCGCCGCCGCCACGAAACGATCACAGGCCGCCAGCCACGGCTCGTTCGCATGCACGATCGACGTGTTCACCTTGGCCTCGCTCACCGCCTTCCGCAGATAACCCGCGATGCGCTCGCGGAAGACATCATTCAGCCCCGCGCCCGCCTCCGTCGCGCCGACGGCCAGCGGCCAGGCCCCGAGCAGCATTTGATAAAGCCGATACTCCTCGTCCGCATCCGGGGCGAATTGTCCGCCCACGCGGGTTTTATGCCCCGCGTTGACGACGCTCCACTCCGCCAGCCACGCGCGCCACTCGTCGGGTATCTCTGAAAGCGCATAAAGCCGCGCGCGCACGTCCTCGCTCATTTTCGTGTCGTGCGTGGACGTCGCCAGGAGGGTATGCGGCCCGCGCCGCGCCCGCGCCTGGTTGAGGCGATGAAACTCCGCCACGTCGCCGCCGAAGGCCTCGGGCGCGCCGCCCACCTCGTTGAGCGCCACCAGTCGGTTGTAGGTGTAGTAGGCCGTGTCCTCCACCGCCTTGGCAGTCACCGCGCCCGTGTATTGTTGAAACGTCATCGCCCAGTCGCGCATCGCCTCGCGGTGCGCCGCGATGGCGGCGGGCTCGGGGTAGTCGCCGAGCAGCACATCGCGCACGAAACGCACGATGCGCGGCTCGATGCGCGGATTATTCGCGATCGCGGCGCTCGCCGCGTGCTCGATTTCCGCCCTGTCCTCCGGCGTCACCGTCGCCTCGCGCCGGTAGGTGCGATAGACGCGAAAACCCGCGATCAATTCGCCGATCGCCGCGCTCAGCTCCGTGGGCGTAAGATCCCGCCACCGCCGGTCGATGTGGACGTGTGCCGCCAGACTCTGCGCGAGCGAGAACACCGTGTTGGCAAACATCTCCGCCAGGATCAGCCGCTTTTTATCCCGCACCACGGCGTCGAAGCACTCCCGCCGACCGGTGAATTCCCCGTGGATCGCGTCGAATTCCGCCTCCGACCGCCGCTCGGTGAACAGGCCCGCGAGTTGCCCCGTGAACTCATACCCGCTCGTGCCGGCGGTGGCCCAGCTAGCGGGGAGGCTTTCCCCGGCGGCGAGGATTTTTTCCACCAACACGTAGATCCCGTCAGGGACCGACGCACCGTCGCCGGAGAGCGCGCCCACCGCCAGGCCTTGCAGCCGTTCGAGGTAGGCTTCCGGGTCGCGCAGACCATCGATGTGGTCGATGCGCAGCCCCGTCACCACGCCCTCGCGGATCAGCCCGCCGAGGCGCGTGTGGCTCTCGGCAAACACCCGCGCGTCCTCCATGCGCAGCCCCACCAACGTATCGATGGCGAAAAAACGCCGGTAGTTCGTGCCGTGCGTGCCCGCCTGCCAGCGCGTCAGCCGGTAGTGCTGGCTCTCGATCAAACGATCCAGCGCGTCAAAACTGCCCGGCTCGCCCGGCGTGCCGTTGAGCCGCGCCAGGTAGTCCTCAAGCGCCGCCCGCGCCTCGGGCTCGCGCGCCACCCGCGTCTTAAAATCCGCTCGCGCCCGCAGTTCGCCCGCGCCCGCCGGCGCGATCGCGCGAAAGATCGCCGCGTAGGATTCCGGTCGCAGGGGCAGCCGCGTCTGCTCGTGCAGCAGCGTCAACTCGCCGTCCTCGTGGACGAGGCGCAGTTTCCCCTGTTCCAGCAGCACGCCATAGTGGTCGGGCAGCAGTGGCGCGAAGACCCGCCCCGGGCCCGCGCCATCATTCCAGTCGATGTCGAAAAACGTGGCGTAAGCCGAGGCCGGGCCGTTTTCCAACACGTCGCGCCACCACCGATTAAACGGCCCGGCGATGCCCATGTGGTTCGGCACGAAGTCGAGCAGCAGCCCCATCTCATGCGCGCGCAGCCCCGCCGCCAGCCGCCTCAGCCCCGCCTCGCCGCCAAGTTCCGGGTTCACCAAATCGTAGTCGCACACGTCGTAGCCGTGCCGGCTGCCCGGCGTCGCGCGAAACACCGGCGAGCAATAACAATCCGACACGCCCAGCCCGTGCAGATAAGGCAACCGCGCGGTCAGGTCATCGAAGGTGAAACCGGCGTTCAATTGAACCCGGTAGGTGCAGCGAGGGATGCGCATGGTTGGAGGGGAAAAAAGGACCGCCCCACGCTACCGTTTACCCCGCCCTACGGGCATCGGGCGCGGTCCCGCCCGCCGCCCGGTGCTTTTCCGCCCCAAAAGCGTGATTTAGCGAGCCGCGTATTTTCCGATCCTGCTTAAAATCAAAACGATTTGTCGCCCGCCCTCACCCGCGCCTGAGCTTTTTCATCACCAACATTTTCGCCTCCGCCAGCCCCTCCACGCGCAGCGCCAGCGCGGCCGCGCCAAACACCGCCAAACCCGCCGCGATGCTCACCGCCAAACCCGCCGCGTCGCGCCACCCACCCACCCCCACGCCCTGCGCCCAACCGCGCCACACCAGCGCCACCGCCGCCGTCATCGCCACGCTCGCCGCCAACACCTTCGCCAGATGCGGGGCGAGGTGGCGAAACTCCAAGCCCGGATGTCGTCGCGCCAGCAGCGATTGCAAAAAAAACGCCTGCGTCACCACCGCCAGCGTCGAGCCCGCCGCCAGCCCCGCCACCCCGAGCCAGCGCATCAACGCCACGCTCGCCGCGATGTTCACGAAAAAGCTGATCAACGCCACCCGCACCGGCGTGCGCGTGTCCTTGAACGCGTAAAACGCCCGCAGCGTCAGGCTCACGAACGCGACAAATGGCAGCGCCAGCGCGCTCGCCCCCAGCACCGGCGCCATCACCGCCGTGTCCGCCGCCGAGAAGGCCCCGCGCTGGAACAGCACGCGGATGATCGGCTCCGCCAGCACCGCCAGGCCGAAGGCCGCCGGCACGTTGACCAGCAGGATCAGGCGCATGCCCTTGCGGTAATCCTCCGCCAGCAAATCGAAACGCGCCTCCGCCGCGTGTTTCGCGATCTGCGGAAACACCACCGTCGACACCGCCAGCGCGAACACCCCGATGGGCAGCTCCATGAGGCGCGTGGACAGGTTCAACACCGTCGCCGCCGCGTCGTTGAGCGAGAGGCCGAGCAGGCGCGACACCGTCGTGTTCACCAGATAGATCGCCGAGCCAAACAGCGTCGGCACCATCAGCCGCGCGATCTGCCGCACGCCCTCGCTGCGCCCCGGCGCGAAACTCGGCCGCCACCCCAGCCGCGCCAGCGCCAGCGCCGGCACCACCAGTTGCAGCGCGCCGCCCAGCAGCACCCCCGCGCACAGCCACCGCATCCGCCCGTCCGCGTCGCCCGACGCGCCGACCCACACCCCATAGCCGAGCAGCCCGGTCATCGAGAGATTCAGCCACACCGGGTTCAGCGCCGGCTCCAGGAACCGCCCGTTCGTCTGTAGGGCCGCGCTAAATACCGCCGCGAGGCACACCGTCACCAGATAGGGGAACAACACCACGCCCAGCCGAGCGCCCGTCGCCCAGCGCGCCACCGTGTCCGGCGCCCAGCCCGCCGCCTCCAGGCGCGGCGCCCACCACCCGCTCGCCGCGAGCAGCGTCATCGCCGCCGCCGTGATCGCCACCGAGGCGAGCAGGGTCCAGGTCGCCACTTCATTGACCAAGGCCAGCGCCGCCGCCGGTCCGCGCCGCTTCGTCTCCTCTTGCAGGGTCGGGACGAGCGCCGCCGTCAGCGCCCCCTCGCCGAGCAGGCGGCGAAAGAGGTTGGGCAAGGTGAACGCCGTCACGAACGCCGAGGCCAGCGCGCTCGCGCCAAACACCGCCGTGATCGCCATGTCGCGCCCCAGCCCGAGCACCCGCGACGCCATCGTCACCCCCGACACGATCCCGATATTGCGAAGCGTTTGACCCATTTAGGTTGGAGGAGTTTTCAGGGAAAAATCCCCGCCACCGTCACCGTCCCCCTCGCGCCTGACAAGTCTCCTCCACTCCCACCCGGTTCCGCGGGGCATGACCCGAAGCGATGTCACCGGGTCGAAAGTCGCATGGACGTCGCGCCAGTTGGTCCGCCAGCCAATGGCGGCAGCCGAGGATGCAGTTTAGCCGGCGGAAAAACATCTCCACCTGCCAACGGTGCACGGTAGCGCCGGGCCACCAGTTCCGGCGGCGCCTCCGGGGCTTCGCGCGCACCACCCAATCCGCCCCTTGGCCCGCGGATCTTTCGATCCGTTGGCATCACTTATTGCTAAACCGGGCCCGGCCCCGCCCCGCCGCGCCCCGCGCTCAGCCCTCGGCGCGCTTCTGCGCGTCGGCCTCGATCAGGGCCTTCACGCGGTCGAGCTCGGTCTTCACCGCCAGCTTGACGGTCGGCAGGTCGTTCGCGTCGCGCACCGGGGCCTTGGCGAAGACGTAAAACTTCATCTTCGGCTCGGTGCCCGAGCCGCGCGCCGCGAAGGTGTAGCCGTTGGCGAGCGTCACCACGTAGAGATCCTGCTTCGGCACGAGCTCGCCGTCGGCGTCGCGGATATCCATGCGGCCGAAATCCTCGAACTTCGTCACCGTCACGTCGCCGAAGGCCTTGGGCGGCGTGGTGCGGTAGCCGTCGATGATGCGCTTGATCTTGGCCGCGCCGCTGGCGCCCTCGTAATAGAGGTTTACCACGCCCTCGAGGTAGTAGCCGGTGCGCAGGTAAATCTCGTCGAGATACTCCGGCACGGTGAGGCCGCGGCTTTTCACGTGGGCGCAGACCTCGGCGAGCATGAGGCAGGCGGAGTTGCCGTCCTTGTCGCGCACCAGGTCGTTGGCGAGGTAACCATAGCTCTCCTCGGTGCCGAAGAGGTAGAACGTGGAGAACTCCTGCAGGAGCTTCGCGCGGCTGGCGAAGGGTGTGGCGTTGTAGTCGAGCGCCACGCCGTGCTTGGCGAGGTAGCCTGCCTTCAGCGTCTCCTCGTAGGCGCGGATCTTGGCGGCGATCCATTTGAAACCGGTGAGGGTGTTGACCACCTTGACGCCGTGGCCGCGGGCGATCTCGTCTTGCAAGGCAGTGGTGACAAAGGTCTTGACCAACGCGGCGCGGTCCGTGCCGGCGCGCGGGATGATGCCGAGTTCCTTGTATCGGGAAATCCGATACTCGGTGATGATCGCGCCGATCTGGTTGCCGGTCAGCAGGTGCATCTTGCCGTCCTTGCCGCGCACGGCGGCGCCGACGCGGTCGCAATCGGGGTCGGTCGCCATGACGAGGTCGAGGCCCTTCTCGTCGGCCAGCTTCACCGCCAGCGCGAGGGCGTCGGCGTTCTCGGGGTTGGGCGACTTGACGGTGGGGAAACGCGGATCGTGGATCGCCTGGGCGGGCTCCTCGTGCAGCTCGACGCCGGTCTCGCGCAGGAGCGGCATCGACATGATGTTGCCCACGCCGTGGATGGAGGTGAAGGCGACCTTAAGATTGGCGGCGGCGAAGACCGAGCGGTCGATCACGGCGGTGGACGCGGCGGCGCGGTAGGCGGCGTCCGCCCCGTCGCCGAGCGTGACCACGCGGCTCAGATCCTTGTCGAGGTAGGCGGCCAGCTCGCCGAGCGGCACCAGGCCGACTTGGGTCACGATGCCCTTGTCGTTCGGGGCGACGACCTGCGCGCCGTCGTCGAAGTAGGCCTTGAAACCGTTGTCGTGGGGCGGGTTGTGGCTGGCGGTGATGACCACGCCGCAATTCGCGCCAAGGTGACGCACGGTGAAGCTGAGCTGGGGCGTGGAGCGCGGCCCGTCAAAGACGTAGGCCTGGCCGCCAAGCTTGGACCACGCGGAGGCGGCGAGCTGGGAAAAGTGTTGGGAAAAATGCCGCACGTCGTGCGCGATCACGAGCGCGGGCGGGCGGGCGTCGCCCCTGGCCGAGAGGTAGGCGGCGGTGTGGCGAAAGAGGCCGATGGTGGCGCGGACCAGCGTGTAATCGTTGAGGATGTTGCTGCCGATGGCGGCGTGCTCGGGCGTGCCCATGGTGCCGACCTGGCCCTGCTCTGCGGCGGTGGAGACGGCGCCGATGGTGCGCCCGCGCATGCCGCCGGTGCCGAACTCGAGGTCGCGGTAAAAGCGGTCGTTGAGCTCGCCCCATGCCTGCTTGGCGATCAGCTCGTCGATGCTGGCCGCGGCCCAGGCGGGCAGACCGGCGGTGAGCCAGGTTTCGAGGTTTTTGAGGGCGGAGGGAAGCAGTTGCCCGGCGGCGCCGGAGGCTTGGAGGGAGGCGATGAGCGACATGAAGGAGGAAAAAAGCGGATAAACCGGACGAAAATCTAGGCTGAAAACGGAGGCGCGGACTTACTCCAGCACCGTGTCGGGCGCGATCACCGCCTGCGACGAGCGGCTGGTCCAGGAGGCGTCGAAGCTGTCCTCGTCGTATCCAAAAAGCGGCGACACCTCGAACGCGAAGGGCGGCAGCCCGGTGGCGTCCACCGGCACGGCCGCGCCGTGGGCGTTGGCCCAGCGGGCGAACTGGCGGGTCTGGTCCTCGGCGCAGCTCTTGGGCGAGTCGACGCCCTCGGCGTTTTTCACCGGGGAAAAATCGTCGGCGCGGTCGGTCTCGATCACCACCGGGTGGTTGGCGAAGGGCAGCGCGTCGAAGACGAACAGCTCGAATTTCACGCCGTTGGGCTTGTCGGGCTTCACCGGCGCTCCGCTGGCGTCGAGGCATGGGATCTTTTTGTCCGCGCGGTGGAAGGGCAACGCGTCCGCGCCCGTGGCCAGGCGGCGGATGAATTCGCGGTCGAGCAGGTGGATCGCGATCGAGCCGGCGATGAAGCGCAGTTTGCCCGCCGCATCCGTCTCCTCCTGGCGGGCCTTGGGCAGGTCGGAATACTCGATCACCACGGTGCGCCCGCGCTGGGCGCAGAAGTGGCCCACCTTCTCGCCGGCGTAGGCCTTGGGCACCATCTTGCTGCTCATCTCCGAGGCGGTCAGCAGGTGCCAGCCGATGAAGGCCGGATCGACGAAACGCACCAGCGGGTTGTCCACCTGGAAATAGCTCAGGATGTCGATGCCCTCGCGCGCCATCAGGTCCACCGCGCCGCTGCGCTGGAGGGCGCGGAGCGAGCCGCCGTGGCCGTCGGGCGACATCGCGATGCGGTGTTTGTCCTCCAGCAGGATTTTGCCGTCAAAACCCACCGCCGGCATGCGCCCCTGGCGGAAAAAATGCACCTGCGCCTCGCTCAGCCCGAAGAAGCCGTTTTCGCGAAAAAACGCCTCGGTCGCGGCGTGGTTGAGGTGGCTGGTCATGATAAACCAGTGCAGCGGCCGGCCGTAGCGCAGGCCGGCGGCGCGCAGCTTGTCCGCGAACACGTTAAACAAGGTTTTTTTCCGCACCGGCGTCACCGGGAAGGTGCCCTTCGGACCGTCGTAGCCGAGGCGCGTGCCCTGCCCGCCCGCCACCACGAAGGCCGCCACCCGGCCGGCGCGCAGGGCCGCCTCGCCCGCCTCTTTCACCGCCGCCCAGGCCGCCGCGTCGCCACCGTTTTTCGGCAGCGCCACGTAGGGCGCGGGCGAAAGATCGGAGAGGTCGAGGCCGGCCGCGTCGCTTTTTTGTACCAGGGTGCGGTTCAGCTCGGCGACCTCGGCGAGATCGATCTCGCCCGCATCGGCCAGCAGTTCCGCCTGCTGGTCGGCGCCAAGCCCGTCGAAATGGGCGAAGACGTGGCCTTGGCCGGCCTGTTGAAACACTGCGACAAGGGAATGCGTGACCATGATGGGAAAGTGGGAAGCGCCAGCAAAACGTTCGCCCCCGACGCGCCGCAACGCCTTTTCATCCCGCTCGCCCCGGACCGGGAAAACCCGCCCGCCGATCAGGAAAACCCTCACTCCTCGAACCGAAACACATACTCCTCGGGCTTCGCATAGCCGAGTCGGCGACGGATCACCGCCTCCAGGAACGCCGGGTCGTTGCGCAGGCGCTCCAGCACCACTTCTTGTTCCGCCAGCTTCATTTCCACCTCCGCCAGGCGCTGCCGCACCTTGCCCTCCACCTGCCGCGTCCGTGCATACTCGGCGCGCGTTTGCGCGAGCACGACCGCCAGTCCGGTGAGCAGGCCCAGCGAGACCAGGGCACCGACCACGAGCACGATACGATTAAGCCAAGTGGGCATGATAAAAAGGGTTCGCCCGAGGGTCTGACGTCCGCCCCCCGCGCTGTAAATCGCGCGCCGCTTTTTTTTGCGCCGCCGGTTTTGGCGTGCCTTGCCCCCGCCGCGCCCGCTACCTCTCCCGCCAATGTATCAGAGCTACTACGGGCTGACGGAGCTCCCTTTCCACATCACCCCCGATCCGAAGTTCCTCTACCTGAGCCCCACGCATCAGGAGGCGCTGCAACACCTCAAATACGGCGTCTTCGAGAAAAAGGGCTTCATCGTCATCGTCGGCGAGGTCGGCTGCGGCAAAACCACCCTCTGCCGCCAGTTTCTCAACGACCTGGAGCTCGACGGCCGTTTCGACACCGCCCTCATCCTCAATCCCACCGTCAACGAGACCCAGATGCTGCGCGCCATCCTCACCGAGCTCGGCGAGACTCCCGCCCACAGCGAGCAGCCCGATCTCCTCGGCCAGCTCAACCGCGTGCTCCTCCAGCGCATCGCCTCCGGGCGCGACATCCTCCTCCTCATCGACGAGGCCCAGAACCTCTCCTACGCCGTCCTCGAGCAGATTCGCCTCCTCTCCAACCTCGAGACAGACAAACACAAACTCCTGCAGATCGTGCTCATGGGCCAGCCCGAGCTAAAGGATCTCCTCCGCCAGCCCGAGCTCCGCCAGCTCCGTCAGCGCGTGCTCGTCCACTACGAGCTGCACCCGCTCAACCGCACCGAGCTCGCCCACTACATCCACCACCGCCTCTCCCGCGCCGGCAGCGCCGGACGCCCCGGCTTCACCCGCTTCGCCCTCGATTCCATCCACCGCTACAGCCAGGGCATACCCCGCGTGGTCAATAACCTCTGCGACAAGGCACTCCTCTCCGCCTATATCCGCGAATCCGACGAGATCACCTGGTGGGACGTGCGCCGCGCTATCCGCGATCTCAAAAACCTCACCAACTAACCCACCCCGCGCGGCCCCCGCCGCGCGCACTCCACCCGCGCCATGAGCCTCATTAACGAAGCCCTCAAAAAAGCCCAGCGCCAGCGCAGCCTCGAAGCCGCGCCGCTCTCCTCCGCCCCCAGCGGCGTCGCCGCCGCCGCCGTCGCCACCCACGAACGCACCGCCACCCACCGCCAGACCCGATCCCCGCTCTGGTTCGGCCTCGGCCTGCTCGCCCTCGGCGCAGGTACCGCCACGCTCATCCTGCGCTACGGTTTCCCTCCCGACGCCCCCGCGCCCGTCACCGCGCTCCCGACCTCGCCCCGCCCCGCCTCGACGCCACCGACCACCGTCGCGCCCACCCAAGACTCCGTCGGCGTCGTGCTGCCCCCAATCACGGCGACCCTGCAATCCACGCCGCCCTCCCCCGCCCCCGGTCCGGCCAACCCCACTCCTCCCCCCGCCACCGCGATCGTGACCGTCACCGTCACCGCCCCCTCCATCGCCTCCCTATCCGCCCCGGCTCCGGCCCCCGCCACGCTCCCGGCCCAGCCTGCCGCCCCCGCCCGTCCGCCCTCGCCCGCCGCCGCGCCGGTTCCCGTCGCCCCGGTCGCCACCACCCCGGGTCCGGCGGAGCGCGAGGCTCGCATCCATGCGTTTATCAGCACCGCCCGCCTCACCGGCGTCCGCGGCGTGGGCGAGCAAGCCCGCGTGCTCATGAACGAACGCGTCTACCGCCTCAACGACACCCTCGACGCCGATCTCGGCCTGCGCCTGAGCGCCGTGCGCCCCGGCCTGCTTGTCTTCACCGACGCCCAGGGCAAGACCTACGAAAAATCCTATTAATCAAAACCGAGGCGGCACGGCTTGGATAACGCCCAACTTCCCCGCTGTCCGACGCGCACGCACAGATCGGGCCCCACCTTTCCCGCCAATCACGCCCCTCCCTAAGCGCATGCAAAACCTTACACCCGAAGGACAAAAACTCGTCGAAACTATCGCCGCCCGTTACGCCCTCAGCCTCGATTCCGCTTACCACATGCTCGTCTCCGTCCACCGCGGTGGCGGCTACATGGCACAGTTTAACTGTGCCGAACTCGGCAACGGGCAATGGATGCGCGGCGGTATGACGATGGTCGTCGACATGTTTAACCACGGCCTGAAATCGACGGTGAACAACCTCTGCGGCGAGCTCTCCCACGCGCTCGCCAACCAAACTGTTTTCAAGCCCGACGCCCCCGGCGGCGTTGGCGGCGGTGGTGGCGGTGGCAACTGGTGGCCCGGCGACCTCGGCGCCCCGTCCAGCAGTGGCGCGCAAAACGATATCCGCTACGCCTTTTTCCCTCATGCCCGGCGGCTCGTCGTGCAACGCGAAGGACAGGTCACTCTCTTTGATACCTTGGACCACCGCATCGCTGGCGTGAGCCAGCAACAAGGCGCAGGCAGCTCCCTCGTTTTCACGAGCCAACACGGCACCGTCTCCACCCTGAGTTTGCCCCTGGTCTCCGGCCCCGGTCTGCAATCACCCGTCACCGAGACCAACTTCGCCGCCCCGCCCGCGCCGCCACCCATCTCCACCCCCGCGCCTCCCCGTCCCGCCGCGCGCGCTCCTTCCAATGCGCCCCCCGCCACCCCCGCGCCCGCCCACGGCCACGGCCACAACCCCTCCGACCTCGTGTCCTTGCTCGAAAAACTCGGCCAGCTTCGCGATGCCGGCATCCTCACCAACGACGAGTACAACGCCAAGAAAACCGAAATCCTGAGCCGTCTCTAACGCGGCTAACACCGCCCCCTGTTCGTTTAGCCTTTTGATCGAGGACCCGCGTTTATCTGCCCGCCGATCCATCGTGGATGATGCCCCATCTCCACGCTCGCCCTGGCTCTAACGACAGGAGGCGGATTCCACCTGGCGGTTGGTTTGGCGCATGGCCGGCAAAGGGAGGTCACACACATCGGCCGAGCTCTACGGAAGCAGCCGGGGCCCACAGCGGCGAGGCCTTGCAGAACGTTGTGTCGTCTTGCCGCGCGGGCTGGGGGGAAAAAAAGAGTCCGAGGCAGGCGCTGGGCTGTCAGGGACTCGACCAAAAGAAAAAACCGGGAGAAAAATCGGGCTTGCGTGCCGGACTCGGCGCGAATGATTTCCTCCTCCCTCATCCGCCCGGGTGGTGGAATTGGTAGACACGCAGGTCTCAGAAGCCTGTGCCGAAAGGTGTAGCGGTTCGAGTCCGCTCCCGGGCACCATCTTATAACCAATTTAATGGAAATAGGTAATGAGTCTTCAGCCACCGTCGAAGGTCGGGCCTTTTTCCAACGACTGATACTACTTTGGTAACCTGGTTAAACTCAGGCCAAGATAGGAGGATGGGCCGCAAAGAGTCCAAAAGACGCAAAATCAAGCCATCGTTTTGCGACTTCCGCGCCTTTTTGAGGCCCTGTCTGCATGTGAAAAAAGGATAACTAAGGCGTTTTCTTCACGCCAAGGGCGCTGCCGAGGCGCTCCAGCAGGTTTGGGTTGCGTGGTAGCAGGTGCTCGGGGATTTGGGCGAGGTGGCCGCTAAGGCGGGCGACATCGAGCGGGCTAAGGCCGTCGTAATTGCGCAAGGCAAGGAGCTCGGCGGAAAGGAGCGCGGGCGGGATCTGGTCGAGGTAGCCTTCGGCGGCGGCGGCGTGGAGGGGGGTGTCGCCGTGGTCGTTGCGGGCTTTGAGGAGTTCGCTGTTGAGCGAGCCGCGCGGTATGGCGGAGAGCTGGCCGGTCTCCGCAGCGGCGTGGATGACGGTGTAGCCGCTCTTGCTGGCGATGAGCAGCGTGTCGGCGACGAGGTGCTCGGGCGGGACGTGGTCGAGGTGTTTGGCGAGGGCGGCGGCGTGGAGCACGGTGTCTCCGGTGGTGGTGCGGGCGAGGAGCGCCTCGCGGGTGATCAAGGCGCGCGGGATCTGGGCGAGGTGGCCGTTGAGCGCGGCGGTGTGGAACGGGGTCTCGCCGGTGAGGTTGGCGAGGGCGAAGGCGGCGATGTTGAGAAACACGGGCGGGACGCTTTCGAGGCGGCCGGTCTCGGCGGCCTCGTGAAGGAAGGTGTTGCCCAAATGGGTGCGGATCGTGAGCAGCTCGGCGGTGAGAATGGAGTGGGAGAGGAGGTCGAGGTGACCGTTGGCGGCGGCGATGTGGTAGCTCGAGAAGCCGGCGTTGCTGGTGATGGCGAGCAGGTCGTGCAGCAGGAGCCGCGGCGGCAGGGCGGTGGGCGCGGAGGAGTGCTCGAAGGCACGATGAAGCGGGGTGTAGCCGGCTTGGTTTTTGATCGAGAAATACTCGGGCGCGAAGAGTTCGGGCGGCACGAGATTCAGGCGACCGTGGCGGGCGGCCACGTGGAGCGGAGTGTTGCCGGTGGCGTTGGGCGTGAGCCACAAGTCCGGGGCGTTGAGCTCGGGCGAAGGGGCGAGGTCCTGGCCGTTGCGAAGGGCGGCGAGCAGCGTGGCGGCGTCCATGGCGTAGGCTAGCAGGTTTTGCGTCAAAGCCGTGCGGGGCAATAACGTAAACCTGAGGCGAAATACCCAGCGCAAAACGATTTGCTATGCCGGGGAAGGCGTGGAAAGGCTTTCGCCATGACCCAGGCCAGCTCTTCCGCCAATCCGGTTTCGCCCAAAGATGCGGTGCTCGTCGTGGATGACGAATTGCCTTTGCTGGAACTGTATCGCAGCGCGCTTTCGTCGCACTTCGAGATTGTCACGGCATCGACGGTGAAGGAGGCGGAATTCGCCCTGCACAAGCGCAACTTTCGCGTGGTGGTGGCCGACCACCTGATGCCGGGCGGCAATGGGCTGAGTTTTCTGGTTCACGTGCGCGAGGAGTATCCCGACACGGCGCGCATCCTGGTCACCGGCTTCATGAAGCCGGAGATGCTTTTGCGCGCGGTGAACGAGGCGGCGGTTTTTCGCTACTTGGTCAAACCTGTGGAATTGCGCGAACTTATCACGGTGGTGAAGGACGCGGCGAAGAGCGTGGCCGGCGGAGCCTAGGCGTCCGGGGTGGAGTGCCCGCGTCGCGAGTCGCCGACGCCGCGATGAAGCGGTCGATGTGTTTTCCGTAGCTTAAGGTGCGGGAATTTGACCCGCTTGCGGCATGGAAGTCATCGTTCTCGGTTCCGGCACCTCCCACGGCGTTCCCATGATCGGCTGCGACTGCGCCGTCTGCACGTCGTCGGACCCGAGGGATAGACGCTTGCGCGCTTCCGTGCATGTGGTGATGAATGGTTTGCGTATCCAGATAGACGCTACGCCGGAGTTCCGGGTCCAGGTGCTTCGCGCGCGGATCCCGAACATCGATCTTTTCATCCTCACGCACGGGCACGCCGACCACATTCTGGGCATGGATGATCTGCGCCGTTATTGCGAGGAGCGGGAGGACGGCACGATTCCGGTGTATTGCACCGACGAGGGCGAGGAGCGAGTGCGCGCGATCTTTCCCTACACGCTCGTGCCACGCGGCGAGCATCCCGACGGGTATGCGCGTTTCGACCTGCGGCGCATGCCGGCACGGCTCGAACTGGCCGAGGGCACCATCGAGAGCACGCGGTTGCCGCATGGGCGCATCGATACGCTGGGCCTCGTGTTCACCGAGCGCAGTTCCGGGCGGCGCTTCGCCTACTACACCGATTGCAAAACTGTGCCGCCCGCCGCGTGCGAACTCGCGCGCGGGGCGGATTTGTTGCTCATCGACGGACTGCGTCCCACGCCGCATCCCACCCACCTTAGCATCCCGGAAGCGGTGGCGATAATCGAAATCATGCGGCCGCGAAGCGCTTACCTCACGCATCTCAACCATTCGGTGGCGCACGCGGACGCTACGTTCTTACTCCCTGATGGAGTGCATTTTGCGACGGACGAACTACATTTTACACTTTGATTTTCTAAAGCCCACTAATTTAGTAGGAAAATGACCTTGCGCGCGCTAATCCCATCGTGTCAGTGTGGATTAAGCCACTCGCATGAAGCTCTCTAAAAAAGGTGAATACGCGCTCCGCGCCCTGATCGACCTCGGCATCGCCGGGGAGGTGGGGCGCGAACTCGTGCAAGTGACGGAGCTTTCCGACAAAGAACTCATCCCCGCCAAGTTTTTGGAGCAGATCATGCAGGAGCTGAAAGCCGCCGGCTTCGTCGCGGCGCGGCGCGGCAAATTCGGCGGCTACCGACTGGCGCGGCCCGCCGCCGACATCACCATCGGCGCGGTGGTGCGTTTCATCGACGGCCCGCTCGCGCCCATTGGCTGCGTGAGCCACACCGCCTACGAAAAGTGTAGTTGCCCCGACGAGGAGCACTGCGGT
Source organism: Opitutales bacterium (assembly GCA_038223295.1). Lineage (GTDB taxonomy): Bacteria > Verrucomicrobiota > Verrucomicrobiia > Opitutales > Opitutaceae > IMCC26134_A. The sequence continues at coordinate 4,986 of JBBRHC010000009.1, read as the reverse complement.
CTGCGCATGCTCATGCTCGATGTGCGCAACGCCATCGCCGGCATCCTCGACCGCTACTCTCTCGCCGACGTGGTGGAGGTCACGCTCCGCAAGCTGCGTCGCGACGCGCTTCCCCTGCCTTTCGCCGCTCCGCGTGATCCCGTGCGCGGCAAACCCATCAAATCCTCCGTCGGCACCCGCCGCGTTTCCCCCCGCTCGTCCCCCGCCTCCGCCCGCCGCCTCGCGCCGATCGAAGGCCTGCTCTCCGAACTGCTCCCCGATTACACGATCTAACCCTTCACTCCCGCGTTTCCCGCCATGAACACGTCCGCCTCCTCTCCGTCCCCTGCGTCCGCCTCCGCCGCCAACCTGCCCGACTGGCTCGCCATCGTGCGCGCCAAGGTCGAGGGCCTGCGCTTCGGCGTCGTTCAAATCGTCGTCCACGACGGCAAGGTCACCCAAATCGAGCGCACCGAATAAACCCGCCTACGCGGCTCGGGCCGAGACGACTGATTCACGCACGCTCCCCGCCGCGTCTCCCCTTTTCCCCACCGCCACCCGCGGAGGGCGCTGTATTCAAAAAAATCGACACGAAACCCGACTGACCCGGCCCCGGGAAGTTCCCCGTCATCTGACCAAACCAACGTCTCCCATGAGGAACCTGAATGTCTCCCGCGCGACCGCCTACGCCGCCGCGCTCACCGCCATCGCCCTTTCGTCTTTCACGGCCCGGGCGCAATCCGCCGCCACTTCGTCCGACGAGGTCGCCGCCCTGCGCGAGCAGATACACCTGCTCGACCAGAAACTCAAGGCGCTCGAACGCAACCTGGAATTGAAGGAGGAGACCGCCATCGCCTCCGCGAAGGCCGCCCCGGTAGTCACCGCCGGGGCCTCCGGCTTCATTCTCGCCTCCGCCGACAAAAAATTCTCCCTCCGCATTCGCGGCAACATCCAGGCCGACGCGCGTTACTATTTCGACGAAAAGTCCGGGGCCAGCGACACGCCCGACGCCTTCGTGCTCCGCCGCGTTCGCCCGAGTTTCGAGGGCGTCGTCGCGGAGAAGTTCAACTACCGCGTCCTCATCGATTTCGCCAACAACGGCGTGCAACTCCTCGATGCCTATGCCAGCTACAAGGCGAACGACACCTTCACCGTGCTCGTCGGCAAGACCAAGTCTCCCTTCGACCTCGAGCGTCTCGTTTCCCAGACCAACCTGCTCTTCATCGAGCGCTCCTTCCCCACGCTCCTCGGGCCCAATCGCGACACCGGGGTCCAGTTTTCCGGCGATGTGCTGGCCGGCCGTCTCAGTTATCAGGCCGCCTTCCTCGATGGCGCGAGCGACGGCGGCAGCGTCGAGACCGACAGCAACGATGGCAAAGACGCCGTCGTGCGCCTCTTCACCCATCCCTTCAAAAACCAGGAAGACTCCTTCCTGAAGGGCCTCGGCTTCGGCCTCGCCTACAGCACCGGCACCCGCGGGGTCGGCTCCGGTGCGATCCGGCCCTACACTAGCAACGCCCTCGTCAACTTCTTCAGCTACAACGCCAACGCGCGCCCCGACGGCGAGCACACCCGCCTCTCCCCGCAGGCTTATTTCTACAAGGGTTCCTTCGGTATCCTAGCCTCGTACACCGAGTCCCAGCAGGAACTCGTGAACACCGCCACCGTCACGCCCGCCAGTTTGCGCGGCGAGTTCGGCAACCTCGCCTGGGCCGTCACCACGAGCTACGTGCTAACCGGCGAGGAGACCGGCTACAACACCAACCCCCGTCCACGCCAGGACTTCAGTCGGGGCAATGGCACCTGGGGCGCCTGGGAGGTCGCCGTCCGCGTCTCACAACTGGAGGTGGACGGGGGCTCCTTCGCCGGCGCCGGCGCCGGGGTCTTCGCCAACCGCCAAATCCAGGCCGAGCGCATCGACGCTCACTCTTTCGCCCTCAACTGGTATCTCAGCCGCAACCTCAAGGCCTCGATTAATTTCGAGCACGCTCGCTTCGACGCCGCCGACGGCTCCACCGCCGATTTCGACGACGAGAACGCCCTCCTCGGCCGCGTGCAGCTCTCGTTCTAAAAACGTATTCGTGACTCAATTACCACCATGCGCCTCATCAAAAACCTTCCCCGCCTCGCCTTCGCCGTGCTGGCCGCGCTCGCACTCGCCGGCGCCGCCTTCGCCCAGAAACCCATTGAGCTGCTCAACGTTTCCTACGACCCGACCCGCGAACTTTATCTCGAGTTCAACGCCGCATTCGCCAAGCACTGGAAGGCCAAGACCGGCCAGGATGTGGTCATCAAGCAGTCCCACGGCGGCGCCGGCAAACAGGCCCGCTCCGTGATCGACGGGCTGCGGGCCGACGTCGTCACCCTCGCCCTTTCCTACGACATCGACGAGATCGCGGCCAAGGCGAAGCTCTTCCCCGCCGACTGGCAAAAACGCCTCCCCTACAACTCCTCGCCTTACACCTCCACCATCGTGTTTGTCGTCCGCAAGGGCAACCCGAAGGCCATCAAGGACTGGGGCGACATCGTGCGCCCCGGGGTTGCCGTCATCACGCCCAACCCCAAGACTTCCGGCGGAGCCCGCTGGAACTACCTCGCCGCCTGGGCCTACGCGTTGGAAAAAAACGCCGGCACCCATGACGCCGCCAGGCAGTTCGTGGCCGAGCTCTACAAAAACGTGCCCGTGCTCGACAGCGGCGCCCGCGGCTCCACCACGACCTTCGTACAACGCGGCATCGGCGACGTCCTCCTCTCCTGGGAAAACGAGGCTTACCTCGCGCTGAAAGAGTTTGGCTCCGACAAGTTCGAGATCGTCGCGCCCTCGATCAGCATACTCGCCGAGCCGCCGGTGACGCTGGTGGACAACAACGCCAAGAGGAAGGGCACCACCGCCGTCGCCCAGGCCTACCTCGAGTATCTCTACTCGCCCGAGGGCCAGGAGATCGCGGGCAAGCACCACTATCGTCCCAACGTGCCCGAGGCGAAGGCCAATTTCGCCGGGCAGTTCGCCAACCTGAAACTCATCACGGTCGATGAAGTTTTCGGCGGCTGGCAAAAAGCCCAGAAAGAGCACTTCGCCGACGGCGGTACCTTCGACCAAATCTACCTCAAAAAGTAACCAAGCCTCAGCCACGACGCTCGGGGTGGAATCGAAAGTGAGGCCGGGATCTCCTCCCCCGGCGTGGCACGGGCATCCTGCCCGTTCGCTGCCGATATCATGGGTGAGACGCCCATGCCACTTTCGAGCCCGCTTACCTTACTTTCGATTCCACCCTCCCGCCGCCCCCTCTAACGCAATCGTTCTCCTTCTCCATCCCCTACTCGTTCTCTTTCCTCGCTCCCGCCCTTTCTTCCCTCCCCTCAAACACTCCCAACCCGCCCAACCCCAATCCCCCGCTCACTCCGCCCGAGCCCCACGCCCCACGCCTCCGCCCCCCCTCATGCCCCGTTCCCACCGCTCCGTCATACCCGGCTTCGGATTGTCGCTCGGCCTCACGATCACCTACCTGAGTTTGATCGTTCTGCTGCCGCTCTCGGCCGCCTTCATCAAAACCGCCGGCCTCACCTGGGCCGAGTTTGTCGAGGCGGTGTTTTCGCCGCGTGTCGTCGCCTCCTACCGCATCACGTTCCTCGCCTCACTCGCCGCCGCGTCGGTCAACTGCGTCTTCGGCGGGGTGGTGGCGTGGGTGCTGGTGCGTTATCCGTTTCCCGGTCGGCGGGTGGTCGATGCCCTGGTCGATTTGCCCTTTGCCCTGCCCACCGCCGTGGCGGGCATCGCGCTCGCCGCGCTCTACGCACCCAACGGCTGGATCGGCTCCCTCGTCGCGCCCTACGGCGTGAAGATCGCCTTCACCGAGATCGGCGTGTTCATCGCACTCACCTTCATCGGCCTGCCCTTCGTCGTGCGCACCTTGCAACCTATCATCGAGGAACTGGAGCCCGAGTTCGAGGAGGCCTCCGCGTCGCTCGGCGCGGGTCGATGGCAGACTATTCGCCGCGTGATTTTCCCCCAACTGCTGCCCGCGCTGCTGACCGGCTTCGCCATGGCCTTTGCCCGCGCGCTCGGGGAATACGGCTCGGTCGTGTTCATCTCGGGCAACATGCCCATGCGCACCGAGATCACCCCGCTGCTCATCATCACGAAGCTCGAGCAGTATGACTACGCGGGCGCCACCGCCATCGCTGTCGTCATGCTCGTCGCATCCTTCAGCCTCCTGCTGGTGATCAATCTGTTACAAAAGTGGAGTCGCCGGCACCACGCCGTCTAACTCCCGGCCCATCGTCCATCGCCTTTCGCCCATCGCCCTTCGCCGACCCCGCCATGGCCTCCACCGTCTCCTCCCTCAACCGCTCCGCCGGCCCGGCCGTGCGCCCGCTCGCCACGCGGGACGCCCCCTGGGTGCGCTACGCGCTCACGGCGGTCGCGCTCGGCTTTCTGGCGCTTTTCCTCGTGCTGCCGCTCGTCGCGGTATTCACGGAGGCACTACGACGCGGCCTCGGCGCGTATTTCGAGGCGCTCAAGGACCCCGATGGTTTGCACGCGCTGAAGCTCACCTTGATCACCGCCGCCATCGCCGTGCCGGCCAATCTCGTCTTCGGCGTCGTGGCCGCGTGGTGCATCGCCAAGTTCGCCTTTCCGGGGAAGAGCCTGCTCATCACGCTCATCGATCTGCCTTTCGCGGTCTCGCCGGTCATCTCCGGGCTCATCTACGTGCTCCTCTTTGGCGCTCAGGGCTGGCTCGGCCTCTACGTCAACGCCGAGCAGCCGTGGTTTCCGTGGTTGCAGGCCTGGTTGATCGAGCAGGATTTCCGGATCATCTTCGCCGTTCCGGGCATCGTTCTGGCGACGATTTTCGTCACCTTTCCCTTTGTCGCCCGCGAACTCATCCCGCTGATGGAATCCCAAGGCTCCGACCCGGAAGAGGCCGCCATCACCCTGGGCGCGGGAGGCTGGCAAATCTTCCGGCGGGTGACCCTTCCTAACATCAAGTGGGGGCTGCTCTACGG
>JBBRHC010000008.1:0-24489 GCA_038223295.1 Opitutales bacterium | reverse complement strand
GACGCCGCGCCTGGATTCACCCCCAAAGACCCGCCGCCGTCCTCCCAGCTTCCCCCCCCGCCGACTCGCGCCCGCCCCACGCCTCCGACAACATCGCCCCCCGCGCCCCTCACCCCGACTTCCCCTCCACCGCCTCCCTGGTCGCCTGGTCCGACCGCTATCTCTCCGCCAGCGCCCCTGCCGCCGGCCATTCCGCGCTCCTCGCCGAAGGCCTCGCTTTGGCCCGCACTCGCCGCGTCGAGCTCGCCGCCCTCATCCAGACCGATCCCGAGGCCGCCCTCTCCGCCGCATTCCCCCGCGACCTGCGCGCCCAGCTCCCCGCCGCCCTCACCGCCGAGCTTGAACAACTCGTCTCCGCCCGCGCCGAACTCGCCGTCATCCAGACCTGTTTTCACCCTCCCGGCGCCGCCCACGACCCCGCCGACGACCGCTACCGCGCCACCGTGATCGATGGCCGCGAATACCGCGTCCACGTCTACGGCTCCCGCCTGCACGACGCCTCCCTCCCCGCCACCTCCCTCCACGGCATCGCCCTCGATGGACACCTCGCGGTCAGCGATTCGCGCTACCGCATCCTCGGCGTCGACGAACCGCTCCCCGCCGCCGCCCTCGTCACCGTCGGCATCTTTGGCACGCCCGCCGCCCCCACCTCCTCCGCCACGCCGTCCACCGCCCCCGCCACCCTCGCCGTCGAGGCCGATGGCCTCGTCACCCTGCTCCCCTCGCCCTCGGCCCTCGCCGCCTTCGCCGCCGATCTGCTCGCCTCCGAACAAAACCCCGTGGCCAACGCCGCCGACTCCGGCCCCGGCTCCAGCACCGTCACCGGCCGCCCCACCCAGGCCTGGACCCACGGCGATAAGACCCTCCTCGTCATCCGCGTCGATTTCTCCGACCTCCCCGGCACCCCCATCAACCGCTTCGACGGCAACGCCCAGATCACCCCCGCCTACATCGACAACGTCGTCAACGGCCCCTCCGGCGTGCGCGCCTTCATGCAGGCCAACAGCTTCGGCAAGACCGATCTCCTCTTCAACCCCGCCGCCGACGTCACCGCCGTCCTCCGCCTTCCCGCCACCGCCGCCAGCTACGCCACCGCCGGGAATAATTCCCTCCTCCACTCCCAAGCCCGCACCGCCGCCACCAACGCCGGCTTTGCCGTCGGCAACTACTCCCGCGTCGCCGTCGTTTTTAGCTACCTGGGCGACATCCCGGGCTCCGTCATCAACTACGGCGGCCTCGGCAACCTCATCGGCGCCAACCTCTGGATCAACGCCGCCCTCGATCTCCGCGTCGTCGCCCACGAGCTCGGCCACAACCTCGGCCTCAACCACGCCAACCTCTGGCAAGTCCCCGCCTCCGATCCCGTCGCCCTCAACGGCTCCTCCACCGACTACGGCGACCCCTTCGACCTCATGGGCGACGGCGACTTCTTCGCGAACGATTTCAGCCACTGGAATAAATCCCTCCTCCAGTGGATCCCCGACGCCTCCGTCACCGTCGCCACCACCTCCGGCACCTACCGCGTCTCCCGCTTCGACGCCTACGCCGCCAACCTCGACGCCCCCCGCGCCCTCAAAATTGTCCGCGACACCACCCGCGACTACTGGATCGGCTACCGCCGCGGCCTCAGTTCCACCGCCACCGACAACGGCGCCTACGTCCTCTGGGGCTATAACGAAAACCAGGAGGGCGACCTCCTCGACCTCACCACCCCCGGCGCCAACTCCGCCAACGCCCCCCTCCCCCTCAACACCACCTTCAACGACGCCGCCGCCGGCATCTCCCTCCGCCCCGTCGCCCAGGGCGGCGCCGGCCCCGACGAGTGGCTCGATATCCAGGTCACCCTCCAACCTCGCCTCGCCTGGACCGCCTCCTCCTACGTCGCCAACGAGCAGGGCGGCTCCGTCCTCCTCACCGTCACCCGCTCCGCCAACGCCACCGGCAACGTCTCCGTCTCCTACGCCACCGCCCCCGCCAGCGCCACCGCCACCGCCGACTACACCCACACCGCCGGCACCCTCTCCTGGCCCGACGGCGACACCACCCCGCGCACCATCATCGTTCCCCTCGTCGCCGACGCCCTCGTCGAGGGCATCGAGACCTTCACCGTCACCCTCTCCGCCCCCGTCGGCGCCGTGATCGTGGACCCCGCCACCACCACAGTCACCCTCGCCGACCCCGGCGCGCGCGACCCCGCCTTCCAGCCCGACTTCATCAACAACGCCGTCCTCCGCATCCTCCCCCTCCCCGACGGCACCCTCCTCATCGCCGGTTTCTTCAGCTCCCTCCAGGACTCCTCCTTTATCTCCCGCAACTTCGGCCGCATCGCCCGACTCACCTCCACCGGAGCCATCGACCTCGCCTTCGATCCCGGCTCCGGCGCCAACGGCACCGTCCATGCCCTCGCCCGCCAGCCCGATGGCAAGATCCTCATCGGCGGCGACTTCACCCTCTACAACGGCTCCGCCATCAGTCGCATCGCCCGGCTCCACCCCGACGGCTCGCGCGACGCCACCTTCACCCCCGGCACCGGCGCCAACAACACCGTGCGCGACATCCTCGTCCAGCCCGACGGCAAGATCCTCATCGGCGGCAGCTTCACCAGCGTCGCCGGCACCCCCCGCGAATACCTTGCCCGCCTCAACGCCAACGGCACCCACGACACCACCTTCGCCGGCCCCGACTTCGCCGACGCCTTCGGCTGGTTCGTCAAAACCCTCGCCCGCCAGCCCGACGGCAAACTCCTCGTGGGCGGCGCCTTCTTTAACTCCTCCGGCGGCCTGCGCGCCAGCCTCCGCCGCCTGCTCCCCGACGGTGCCAACGACGCCACCTTCAGCGGCCTCGTCCAAGGCGCGGAAGACGCCTTCAACCCCACCTTCCTCGGCACGATCAACCGCCTCGCCCTCCTCCCCGACGGCCGCATCCTCGTCGCCGGCGACTTTTCCAAATTCAACGGCGCGGACCGCGCCGGCATCGCCCGCCTCACCTCCACCGGCGCCCTCGACGCCACCTTCCAGCCCGCCACCGACGCCCCCGTCACCGCCCTCCTCCTCCTGCCCGACGGCACCACGCTCCTCGGCGGCGACTTCACCACCGTCAACGGCGCCACCGCCAACCGCGTCGCCCGCCTCCGCGCCGACGGCACCCACGACACCGCCTTCGCCGCCGCCGGCGGCCACGGCGACGGACCCGAGGACTTCGCCCTTCTCCCCGATGGCAACGCCCTCCTGACCAGCTTCCCCGCCGCCTTCCAGAACTCCGGCGTCGCCCGTGCCGTATGGCGCTTCGTCCCCGGCCTGCCCGGCACCCCCGGAGTCCTCCAATTCGCCACCGACGCCACCACCGCCGCCGAAGGCACCTCCGCCACGCTCTCCGTCACCCGCACCGGCGGCTCCCTCGGCGCCCTCACCCTCGGCTTCTCCACCGTCGCCGGCACCGCCACCGCCGGCACGGATTTCACCGCCACCGCCGGCACCCTCACCTGGGCCGATGGCGAGACCACCGCCAAAACCATCACCATCCCCACCCTCCTCGACGCCACCGCCGACACGCCCGAAACCCTCGTTGTCAACCTCGCCGCGCCGCTCATCGGCGGCGTCCTCCTCGGCGAGCGCCAGCAAGCCACCCTCACCCTCGCCACCGCCTTTTCCGCCTGGGCCGCCACCCACTTCACCGCGAGCGAGCTCGCCGACCCCGCGATCAGCGGCGACGCCGCCGACCCCGATGACGACGGCCTGAGCAACCTCGCCGAGTTCGCCCTCGCCCGCGCTCCCCGCGCTCCCGACGCCGCCGCCGCGACCCCCACCGCCATCCAAAACGTAGCCGGCGCCGACTACCTCACCATCACGTTCCGCCGCCGCGTCCCCGCCCTCGACCTGGCCTACACCGTGCAGACCAGCGGCGACCTCGCCACCGCCTGGACCGCCACCGCCGTGCCGTTCGGCTCACCCACCGTCCACGGCGACGGCACCGAAACCGTGACCTACCGCGACTCCTTCGCCACCTCCACCGCCGCCCGCCGCTTCCTCCGCGTGCAAGTCACCCGCACGCCCTGATAAAGAGGCTCGCCCGAGGGCCGGTGCCGCGCGCTACGCGTTACGCCTTGGCGGGATGCGCGAGAATCACCAACACGTAGGAAAACACCCGCGTGTCCCGAAGCTCGTCCCGAGAGTGGATGAGTTTCGGCGTGAGACTCCGGCAGATCGGTCGCACCTCCTCCACCCGCCACCCCTCGCGGATGCGTTGCCGGTATTCGTCCTCCTGCACGCCCTCGATCACCACCCTATCGTGCAACCCGTTGGTCGCGATAAACCCCAGCCGGCCCGGCCCGGCCAGCGAAGCCACGTAAGCGGGATTGATGGCTACCATGGTAAAAACGGTAGCCACATCCGCCCCGTTTTGCAGCCGAGGCATGTAATTATTCCCCCGCCCCACCCCCGTCATCCACCTCCAGCGTAGCGCCTCCGACGTAGCCCGCCGCGGGAGCAGCGGGATTTAGCAATCACACCGCGCGCAGCACCCCGCCCGCCTGCTCGGCGAGGAAACTCGCGTAGGTTTTCTCGATCCCTTCGCGCAGGGCGATTTTCGCCTGCCAGCCGAGGCCGGCCAGTTTCGATACGTCCATGAGCTTGCGCGGCGTGCCGTCGGGCTTGGAGGCATCCCACGTGATCTTGCCGACATAGCCGACGGCGGCGGCCACCGTCTCGGTCAGCTCCTTGATGGTCACGTCCGTGCCTGTGCCGACGTTGATCCAGTCCGGCGGATTATCCATCGCCAGCAGATGCGCGCACGCATCAGCCAGGTCGTCCACATGCAGAAACTCGCGCATCGGCTTGCCGGTGCCCCAGGCGACGACCTCGGGCGCGCCCGCCAGTTTCGCCTCGTGAAACCGGCGGATGAGCGCCGGCAACACATGCGAGTTGCTCGGATGGTAGTTGTCCCCCGGCCCGTAAAGGTTGGTCGGCATGGCGGAGTGGAAGAGCACCCCGTATTGTTTGCGGTAGTACTGGGCCAGCTTCAGCCCGGCGATCTTGGCGATGGCATAGGCCTCGTTGGTCGGCTCCAGCGCGCTGGTGAGCAGGCAATCCTCGGGCATCGGCTGCGGGGCCAGCTTCGGGTAAATGCACGAGCTGCCCAAAAACAGTAAACGCTTCACCCCGGCGCGATAAGCCCCGTCGATGGTCGCGGTGGCGATGGCGAGATTGTCGAAAAGAAACTCCGCCGGGAACGTGTTGTTCGCGTGGATGCCGCCGACCTTCGCGGCCGCCACGATCACCGCGTCGGGCTGCTCGGCCGCGTAAAATTCCGCGCAGGCGCGCGAATCCTTCAAATCGAGCTCGCGCCGGGTGCGCAGCAGCAGGGTCACCCCCGCTTGCTCGCCCAGCCTCCGCACGAGCGCCGACCCCACCATGCCCTGATGTCCCGCAATATGAATTTTCATGACGACAGAATCCAAATTTGAACCACAAAAACCCCAAAAACCAACCGCCCACGAAAGGTTTTTTCCGTCTCCTCCCTTTCGTGTCTTTCGTGGTTTTCGTGGTTACAAAATCATTATAATCAGTAACTTATATCTTGGGTAATTTAGCGATCTGCGACTCGCGTTTGGCCAGTTCGAGATCGTGCTCGGTCATGATTTTCACCAGCTCCTTGAATTTCACCTTCGGCTCCCAGCCGAGCTGCCTGCGCGCCTTGGCCGGATCGCCGATCAGCAACTCCACCTCGGCCGGACGCTCATAGCGTGCGTCGTATTTGACGTACTTCTCCCAGTCCAGGCCGAGCAACTGGAAGCTCTCCTGGCAAAACTCGCGCACCGTGTGCGTCTCGTTCGTCGCCACGACGTAGTCATCCGCTTTTTCCTGCTGCAGCATGATCCACATCATCTCCACGTAGTCCTTGGCATACCCCCAGTCGCGCTGCGCATCGATGTTACCCAGATAAAGCGACTCCTGGAGCCCGAGTTTGATGCGTGTCGCCGCGCGGGTAATCTTGCGCGTGACGAAGGTCTCGCCGCGCCGCTCGCTCTCGTGGTTGAACAAGATACCGTTGGAGGCGTGCAAGTTATACGACTCGCGGTAGTTTACCGTCAGCCAATACGCATAGACCTTGGCGCACCCATACGGCGAGCGTGGCCAAAACGGGGTCGTCTCCGTCTGGGGCACTTCCTGCACCTTGCCAAACATCTCGGACGACGACGCCTGATAATAACGCACCTTGTTCACTAAACCCGCCTCGCGGATGGCCTCCAAAATGCGCAAGGCACCCAGCCCATCGACATCGCCCGTGTATTCCGGAATATCGAACGATACCCGCACATGCGATTGCGCGCCTAGATTGTAGATCTCGTCCGGCTTTAGATCATAAAGCAGCTTCACCATCTGCACGGAATCGGCCAAGTCACCGTAGTGGAGGAACAAGCGCGCCTTGTCGAAATGTGGATCCTGATAGATGTGGTCGATGCGCGCGGTATTGAACGTGGAGGCGCGGCGCACGATGCCATGCACCTCATAGCCCTTGCTAAGAAGAAGTTCCGCCAGATAGGAACCGTCTTGACCCGTGATACCCGTGATAAGTGCTTTTTTCATGGAAATGAGAAGGTCGCCACCCTGCCCTGGCCCGCCACTCAAGCGCAAGCATGCACTCCATTGTATAACCTATCTATTATTGACCATCATCCAATGTCGTCCGTGGGCTTGCGCACGCAAACGGCCCTCCTAGCCTCCCGCCATGCACGTCGTGTTATTCGCGGCCCAATCCCTCGATGGCTGGATCACCCGTCATTCCACGGCGGGCGACACCTTTGCCTCGCCCGCCGACCAAGCCCATTTCCGCAGCGCCATCCGCGCCTGCGACGCCTGCGTGATGGGCGGCACGACCTACGATCAATCCAAGGAACGCATGCGCCCCGCCGCCTTTCCCGCGCTGCGCCGCGTAGTATGGACCCGCTCGCCCGAGGCGCGAGCGGGCGAGGCGGTCCCCGGCGTGCTGGAGTTCACCCGCGAGCCCCCCGCCGAGACCGTGGCGCGTCTGCGCGCCGATGGCCGCCTGCGCTGCGCCTTGCTCGGGGGCGGACAGGTCAATGCCGCATGGCTCGCGGCCGGCCTGGTCCACGAACTGTCCATCACGCTGGAATCACGTATTTTCAGCTACGGCACCCCGCTCGTCGCCAACCCGCACCCTGCCCTGCCGCTGGATGTGCATCTCGCCCTGCTCGACTCGACCACGCTGGCCCCCGGAGGTCCGGTGCTCCTGCGTTACGCGGTACAAAAACCATGAACCCGCTTCTCAAACTCTGGGCGCTGCGGCTCGGGCTTTTTTTGTTCACCGTGCTCGGCATCTGTGCCCTCGGCGCCCTGCTCGGCGCGATCAGCTTTCCCCTCGCCGGCCACTTCGCCGGTTCCCACAAAACCACCGCCGACCTCATCGTCCTCGGCGTCAAAACCGGCGGCTTCTACTTCCTGGTCTGGGCTCCCGGAGTGGCGCTCGTGCGGCTTTTCATACGCGCCAACAACGATAAAAAATCCGCATCCCATTGAAGGAAATGCGGATAAAATGGTGGACGCCACAGGACTCGAACCTGTGACCCCATCCGTGTGAAGGATGTGCTCTAACCAACTGAGCTAGGCGTCCGTTTGCGGGAGCGCGGACCCTGTCCGCCACCCCGCCGCGAATCAAGGGCGATTTTCAAGCCTTCCGCACCCGCACCGCGTGCATTCGGGCAGGAAACAGCTCCCGGCAGATCGGGCAGACCATCCCATCGCATCCGCGCGCCGTGCAGTGCTCCCTCCCATAAAAAATGATCCGCAGGTGCAACGCGTTCCAATGCGCCTCGGGAAACAGCCGCTTAAGATCCCTTTCCGTGCGCTCTACGTTCGCGCCCAAGGGCGTGAGTTTCCACCGCTGCGCCAGCCGATGGATGTGGGTATCGACCGGAAACGCCGGCACGCCAAAGGCCTGCGCCATGACCACCGAGGCGGTCTTGTGCCCCACCCCCGGCAATGCCTCCAGCTCCGCAAATGAACGCGGCACCTCGCCGCCGTGGTTTTCGATCAATAATTCCGAGAGCCGATGAATCGCCCGCGCCTTGCGCGGCGCCAGTCCGCAGGGGCGGACCTGAGCATCGATTTCCGCCACGGAGAGTCCCGCCATTTTCCAGGGCGTGTCCGCTTTCGCAAAAAGCCCCGGCGTCTGCAAATTCACCCGCTTGTCGGTGCACTGCGCCGATAGCAAAACCGCGATCAGCAATGTGTAAGGCGAGGTGTGATCAAGCGGCACCGGCGTTTCCGGATAAAGCCCGGCGAGGCGTTGATCGATGTATGCGGCGCGCGCAGCGGCAGTGGTCATCGCCTACCCCAACGACATCTACTTCTCTTTTGCAATATCACCCGCATGTCATCGCGGGTTTAATAAAATAAAAAAGCCGACGCCCCCGAGAGGGGCGTCGGCCGTTGCACCGAAGGGGAACTTTATTCAGTGTAGGAAATCTGCAGACGGAGGAAACGACGCACGCCCGGCGCGCTAAGCGAGACCGAATCCGTGTATGTCACAGCTCCGACCGCATTACCCGGATAGGTGGTTCCCGTGGAAGTGAACCCGGTCAGCAGATCGTTGCTCGCAAAGATACTGTAGGTGAGCGCGGGGTCGTTGATACGATTAAAGGTAAGCGTCAACAAATCGCCCGCACCGTTGCGCCCCACATTGATCACACTGGCTCCAGCCACGGTGGGATTCGTCCCGGTCGCGTACTCCACCAAGTTCGCTATGCCATCATTATCAAAATCCGCCGCATCCGCCCTCGTGCCTGTATTAGCCGCGTTGCCGAAGTTGGTCTGTCTCCAACTTTGGATGGCGGAAAGAGGCGCGGTGCGCAACAAATTGATGAAAATCTGATTGGTAGGATTATTAGCCGCACCAAACGTCAACGCCGCAAGCGCGGTCGCGCCCGTTGCACCGGTTCCGTTGAAATCCGCGAGGCTGGATGTGGCATTATTCACAAATGCTCCAAAACCGAAGCCGGTCGTCGCGGTCGTCCCCACCTTGGGTCCTGTAAAGGCCACAAACTGTGCGGCGATGACGCTACCCGACGCCAGAACGTGTATTCCGCCGGCGACTCCGCCGGTGCCCGTGCCCGCCGCCTTGATCATTATCATTTCCACAGTCGCGATGTCAAATGACCCGACCGATGAAAAATAGGTCGCATTGCCAAGATTCACGGCCAACACGAAATCCGAGACTACCAAATCTTCGGTGGCCGTCGTCCCGGCTGACAGGACGATTAAGGTTCCGGCGGGCACGGCGCTCCAAAGACTGTTAGAGGCAAATGTATGGCGGCCACCGCCATCGTTTGCGGAACTGCCGCTGAAATCCTTTAGAATCATGCCTCGCATATCAACCGTGGAGCCGGGTGCTCCGTTGCCGACGACCAATAGCTCGACGCGATCCGGATCACTGTTGCTGAATTTATTCACGACCACGTTTTGGGGAATCGCGGTTTGGGCCGCCGCGTCCAACACCACTATGTTTAAAACGACTTGGGTGGAGCCGGAATTATTTGTCGCCGTTACCACGACCGCATAAACGCCGGGCACCGCGGGCGCGGTGCCACTGATTACCGAACCCGAAGTGTTCACCAGCCCAGGCGGCAGATCGGCGAATGAAAAACTAAACGGCGTTTGCGTAAATACCGGCGTGTAATTGAAGCTTGCTCCGGCATACGCTGAGATTGTCAGATCGGATGTGTAAGCGGGCGCGCTAACCACTGCTATATTGAGCGTCCCGGCGCCGGTTCCGCTCGCATTCGTGGCCGTGACCAATACGTTATTAAACGTCGCGGTCACGGTTGGAGTGCCGGAAATAACACCGGTGAGTGTGTCAAAGCTCAGACCTGCGGGCAATGCGCCGATCGTATACGAGGCGGGTGTGTTCGATGCTTGCACCTGATAGGTCAGCGCAGTGTTGATCAGGTGGGAGATCGCCTGTTCCGGAGTCACTACCGGGGCGTTCGGATCAGCCGCAATCGTGATCGTGACCACTGCCGAACCGGTCCCGATCCCGTTGGTGGCGGATACGGTGACCGGAAACACGCCTGGAACGGTGGGAGTGCCGGAAAGCACTCCGGTTTCGGTATTCAAAGACAGCCAGCCAGGTAAATCGGCTGCATTATAAGAGGAGGGTGATCCTGACGCAGTGATGGTGTAGGTGAAAAATGAATTGGCGGTTCCAACGGCGGTCGTAGAACTGGAGATCACAGGCGCACCCGCTGTGGCGGTCGTGGCTGTAAAAGTAACATTATCCAAGGCCATACCGTGGTCCGCGCCTACATCGTCCAAATCGACCCAAAGCACCCAGATAGTTTGCCCTGGTTGCACGGGGATTGAAATGGTGGCATTTATATTAGCAACGCGATTCCCCGCCGCATTGCCGTCCAAGGCGGCGCCGGTCGTGGTCGTCGCACTTGTATTCGGAGACGTGAAATTCAGGGAAGGGACTGGCGTCCAGGTCCCGCTCCCGTCGAGGGCCGTCCCACCCACGCGATAATAAGCAAAAACAGTTTCGGGGCGTTGCGTTGTATTTCCACCCAATCGCCACTGCTCGCCGTCATAGGCGACTGTAAAGCTGGCGAGAGGGGATCCCGTATCATTCGTCACGGCGAGGGCGGTGAAAAAGTCGGGTGGGGTCCCGGAGCCTACTGATCCAAAAGCCCGCTCGGTCGAGTTTGCCGAACCGAAACTGTATATGTCACCGGTATTCGAATCGCCCACCCCCGCACGATATTGATCAGCAGTTGACGTGAAATTCGCCGGGAAAATCAAGGTGAACGCACCCCCGGCATTTTGATCATATGTGGTGTTGCCGGATTGCGCATACCAGCCGGGCAAAGTCACGTTATCGGTGAAATCATTCGCGGTGCCGGTCGTGGCCAAAGCATCAAAACTCTGCGTGTAAACGCCCCCCGTGTAGGAAATTTGAGCATTGAGCTGGGGTGCGGCGGTAAGGCTGGCTAAAAAACTCGCCTGAAAGGCGAGTTTTGCCAGGCAACGGAGTTGATTTATCATAATCATTGTATTAATAGAGGTAATAGTGAAACAAACATAAGTGCAAAATCAGTTGGGTGTGAGCCGCCAAACAACCCCGTCGGGATTGTCTCCGCGTTGAGCGAGGTTATTGGCATTGCCGCCGGGAAGCGCCCCGGCTTGTGCGGCAATTTGCTGCCCTGTAAAAGTCCGCACACTGCCGTCGAAAAAGCCGACCGCCGCCTTGCCGGACAATCCTCCTCGATTGGTGCTAGAGCCATTACGATTAAAATGCGCCAAATCGATGGGATCCACAGTGACTCGCGCCGAGGTCCGGGAAAAGGGGGTCGTACCATCCAGCGCTTTTGTAAACAGCGCGGTCTCCGCGAAAGCCACCGTCCGTGAGGGTGAAACCTGCACCCGAGGTGCAGTCGCGTTGGTTCGGGTATGTAGGTTGCCTATATTCGCCACGAACTGGTTCGCGGGAGCGCTTGCAGTGGTATTGCTGCTTCTCGCGGTGGAGTAACAAAGAAAAGACGCCCATTCCATACTTGGCAAAGGTGACTCGGCCAAAGGGGACACCCAGAAGGAACCGTCCCCAATTTTGGGCAAAGCATTTTGCTGATTCAGTTCCCTTAATGTTTTTTGGCCAATGTAAGGGGGGAGCGCATTCCACCAAGGGAGAACTTTTCCCATCGCGAAAGGAGTAATATCGTTCAAATCAATGCGGGCAAGTCCGCCAGTGCCTCCGGTCCCGGTTCCTTGATAAGGCATAAAGCCCTTCCAATCCGACATATGTAGTGTACATGCGATCGTCCACTGCCGCACATTGCTCACATTCACCGAAAATTTCGTGGTGGATCTCACCTTACCCACGGTCGGAATCAAAATCGCGGCCAAGATCCCGATGATGGCAATGACCGTGAGTAATTCGATCAGGGTGAAACCTACTTTGCGACGAGGGAAAAGCTGACAATTGTTCATGAAAACAAATAGCACACCCCAAGCCACCCCCCAGGCAATCCGTCTGCGTAACTTCGCGGAAACAAAGACAAACGGGCTTTTGTCATCGTTCTAATTCCCGCCCTATGCCCCGCTCGCCAAACCCGAGACTCGTGTGCGCCACGTCGCCTGCTTCCAAGCCTATGGCACCCGGCGCCATACATTTGGGAGCGCTCCTTCCCTCCCCCTCCGCGGCGCACCGTAACCCCGCCCTTCCCGGTCTCCATCCCGAGCTCGCCGCATGGTTTACCCGCCGCTTTGGCGAGCCCACGCCCGCGCAGGTCGCCACCCTCCCGCACATCCTGGCGGGGCGTAGCGTCCTGCTCTCGTCGCCCACCGGCACGGGCAAAACCCTCGCCGCCTTCCTCGGGGTTTTCGATCACCTCGCGCGCACCCACGACGCCGGCGCTCTCCCCGGTGGCATCGTCGCCATCTACGTCTCCCCGCTCCGCGCCCTCGCCTACGACCTCCAGAAAAACCTCCACGCTCCGCTCGCCGAGCTGGGCTGGCTCCACCTCCGTGTCGCCGCTCGCACCGGCGATACTCCGGCCAAGGACCGTGCCGCCCAAAAGAGAAAACCACCCCACATCCTCGTCACCACCCCCGAGAGCCTCACTTTGCTCCTCGGTCAACCCGCCTGGGCACCCGCCCTCGCCACCACCCGCTTCCTCCTGGTGGACGAACTCCACGCCCTCGCCGAAAACAAACGCGGCAGCCTCCTCGCCCTCGCCGCCGAGCGCTTGGAGACCCTGGTTTCCGGCTCCGCGCTCGCCGCTCCCGGCGCCTCCCTCGTCCGCATCGGCCTCTCCGCCACCGTCTCCCCGCTCGCCGAGCTCGCGCGTTTCCTCACCGGCCCGGCGCGCCCCTGCGAGATCGTTGAGATCCTGCCCGCCGGCCCCGCCTCTTCGCCCGCCTCGCCCGCCGCACCCGCGCCCGAAATCAGCGTTTTTTCCCCGCTTGCCGCCAACCCCTACCCCGCCGCCGGTTTCACCGCCACGCGCGTCCTGCGCGAATTGGCGGTCGAGCTCACCCGCCACCGCACCACCCTCGTCTTTACCAACACCCGCGCCGGCGCCGAAACCATCGGCCTGCGGCTGAAGGAAATCCTGCCCGAGCTCGCGCCCGCCATCGAGGTCCACCACGCCTCGCTCGACCGCGCCATCCGCCTCGAGGTCGAGGATCGCCTCAAGCGCGGCGAACTCCGCGCCGTCGTCTGCTCCACCTCGCTGGAGCTCGGCATCGACATCGGCTCCATCGACCTCGTCGTCATGGTCTCCGCGCCCAAGGGTGTCGCCCGCGCCCTCCAGCGTCTCGGCCGCTCCGGCCACGCCCCCGGTCGCACCGCGCGCGGCCTCCTCGTCGCCACCAACATCAACGACCTCGCCGAGTGCGCCGCCACCGTGCGCCTCATGCGCGCTCGCGCCCTCGAGCCCCTCCGCCTCCCGCACGACCCCGTCGACGTGCTCGCCCAGCACCTCGTCGGCCTCGCCATCTTTGCCGACACCACCCCCAACGCCGCCTACGCCCTGGCGCGGCGCGCCCATCCCTTTCAACACCTTGCGCGCGAAGCGTTTGACCGCGTCCTTCACTACCTCCAGGGCGGCGGCCGTTCCTTGGAGCGCGCCTACACCCACCTCTTTGGTAAAATCCACCTCGACGCCGCCGGCCACCTCGCCCTGCCCGCGCCGCGCATCGCCCGGGAGTATTACCAAAACATCGGCACCATCTCCTCCGACGTTTACATCACGGTGCGCCTCGGCCGGCGCAACCTCGGCACCGTCGAGGAAACCTTCATCAAACGCCTCCGCCCCGGCGACGTCTTCGTGCTCAACGCCCGTTGCGTGCGTCTCGTCTCCACCACCCTTCTCACCGCCAAGGTCGCCGCCTCCTCCGCATCCCTCCCCACCGTCCCGCGCTGGAACGCCGCCAAGATGCCCCTCGCCAGCGGCCTCGCCGCCGAGGTCGTCCGCCTGCGCACCGAAGTCGCGCGCCTCCTGGCCGCCGAAGCGCCCGAGCCGCCGCCGTCCGCCCTTCGGCATACGGATTTCGTCATTCGGGCTTCCCCCGCTCCCGCTCCCGCCGCCCCCCCCGCCGAGCAACACCTCATCACCCACTACGCCTTCACCCCCGCCAACGCCTCCGCCCTCGTCCGCCATTTCCGCCTCCAGGCCCGGCTCTCGCGCATCCCCACCGCCGCCGCCCTCCTGGTCGAAACCTATGCCGAGCCCGCCACCGGCCTCCTCCACGTCGCCTTCCACACCCTCATCGGCCGCTCCGCCAACGACGCCCTCTCCCGCATCATCGCCCAACGTATCCAACGCACCCTCGGCGGCAACGCCCTCGTCACTCTCGACGACTACGGTTTCCTTCTCACACTCAACGCCTTCCAGCGTCTCGGCTCCATCGCGACCCTTCGCCCGCTCCTCGCCCGCGCCGGCGCGGAGGACGACCTGCGCGCCGCCCTCGCCGAGAGCGAACTCGTGAAATGGCAATTCCGCGGCGTCGCCCAGACCGGCCTAATGGTCCCGCGCCGCGTGCGCGGCGCCGAACGCGGGGCCAAGTCCCTGCAATGGAGCGCCGAGATCCTTTTCGACGTGCTTCGCCGCCACGAGCCCGACCATCCGCTCCTCGTGGAGGCCTACGCGGAGGCCACCACCCGTTTCCTCGATTTGCCCGCCGCCCTCGCCTACCTCGACGCCGCGGCCGACCTACCCATCGCGCTCGTCACCGTGCCCCGCGTCAGCCCCTTCGCCTTCGGCATGTACGTTTCCCGCATCAAAGAGACCATGACGCTCGAAGACCCCGAAACCACCATCGAGCGACTTTACCACGAGATGTACGGCGGCCTCGCCGCCGACCTTGCCCCACCGGCCTGATCAAGCCGCGCCCTACTCGCTTTCACTCGCCCCGCGATTATGGCCTTTTGCCCCTCACCCCGCGCCCCGCTCAACTTCAACCACATGCATCCCCCTTCCCGCGCCGCCCTCGCCTGCCAGCAGAGCAGCTCCCTCCTCGACCCAAGCTCCGCCATCCCCGAGCCCTCCACCTACGCCGCGCTCATGAACCTCGTCGCCCACCTCGTCGCCCTCGCCCTCAGCCCCGGCGCCCGGCGCGCCCGCCGGCCCCGTCTCGTTGGTTAATCAACTCATCCTCCCCGGCGTCACCTTCGACGCCCGGCTCGCGCTCTTTCTCGCCGCGACCCGCACGCTCGTCGTCGCCGATCTCCACTGGGGCTACGCCGAGAGCCACCGCGCCACCGGCAACCTTTTCCCCGCCTGGGGGGACGATACGCTCGCCGCCACGCTCACCGCGCTCGTCGCCGATTACGCACCGGCAGAGCTGGTCTGGCTGGGCGATTCCCTGCACACCGCCCACTCCGCCCCCGGTGCGCGCGCCCGCGCCGAGGCCTTCCTCGCCGCCTCGCCCGTGCCCGTCGTCGTGCTCGCCGGCAACCACGACGCCCGCTGGTCCGCCGCCCGCCCCGGCCCGCTCATCCGCGATCACTTCGTCCTCCACCACGGCGACCGCCCGGTCCCGCCCGATCACCCCGGACTCCCGCCCGCCGATCACCGCATCGAGATCATCGGTCACCACCACCCCGCCTACGTTCACCGCGACGGCGCCGGCACCTTTCTAAAACTCCCCGCCCTCGTCCAGTCCCCCGCCCGTCTCATCCTTCCCGCCTTCAGCCCCTGGGCCGCCGGCGTCGCCTGGAACGAGCGCCGCGCCCCCGACGAGATCCTCTGGGCCGCCAGCCCGCGCCGCCTCCTGCGCCTGCCTCCCGCCGCGCCCCCGCCCGCGCCCCGCTAGCCTCCAGTGTAGTGCCCGACAAATAGCGCAGCGTAAACGGCCATGGTTTGTTGCTCCGGGGAGCGCACGCGTCCCGCGTGTCGGAGAGGGCGTCCCGCCGTCTCTCTGAGCGTTGGGCGAGACGCCCAACGCGGCACCCGAGACGGGTGCGCTCCCCGGAGCACGCCCAGCTAGCCCATTTGGTTTATTTATTTATCGAGCGCCCCGGTAACCGCCCGCCCCGCGCTACTCCACCGGCGGACGGCACGCGCAATAAATCACATACCGCATCGCCCCGGTGCGATACGCCAGCCACAGCCGGGGCAGGCTCAACGCGAAGCTCCGGTTCTCGTTGCGCCGATCCAGCAGGAACCGCGCGTAACGCGGGTCCGTGACCAGCCCCTTCAACAAACGCCCCACGCACACCGGCCACGTCCGCGCCACGCGTTTCGACACGTCGTCGCGCGCCGTCACCGAGAGCCCCGCCCGCGTCATCAGCTCCACGTAGCGCTCCTCGCGATCCAGCCCCGCCAGCCGCCCTTCGCGGCAGATGGGTTTCAGCAGGTTTTCGCGCTGCCACTCCGTCGGCTCCGCCGCCGCCGTCCACGCACACACCACCATGCGCCCGTTCGGCTTCAGCACCCGCGCCACTTCGCGAAACATCGCCGCCTTGTTCGCGAAGTGCTCCATGCTCTCTATCGCCAGCACCACGTCCTGACTGCCGGAGGGTAACTTGTTGTCCAGCCAGTCCCCGTGGATGATGCAAGGCACCTCCGCCTTGGCCTCCTCCTCGCGTTCGTCCTCGGGTGCCTCCGCCCGCGCCTTCGCCTCCGCCTGAGCCTGGCCCTCCGCATACCAGAACTGCGCGGCGGATACGGTGTAGCCCGTGACACGCACCTGCCGTTCCTTCGCCAAAATACGCGCCGTGGCCCCATAGCCGCAGCCGATGTCCACCACGCTCATGCCCGGGGCTAGCTGGGCCCGCGCCAACACCACGTCCACCAAGGCCCTCGTCGCCTGCTCCACCGTCTCGTTCCCCGTCCGCCACAGGCCGTGGTGGACGTGCTCGCCCCAGATCTCGCGATAAAAACGGTCCAGTTGATCATAGTGCAGGCCCACATCCGCGCTGCTCAGCGCCGAAGAAGGAAAAGTGATCGCGCCATTCATGAGGAAGATAAGGGGTAAGGAGCACTTGCTCGGGGTCATTTGCCCTAACGCGGGCCTAACATCCGCACTATGCCGACCCGCCGCGCCCCCGTCTCGCCGGGCCCGCCCCCTAATCCCCATGGGGCCGCCGCCCCGCCCGCCATCGCAACCCTCCCGGCCGCCTTACCCGCGAGGGAAGCCTCGCCTCGCCCGCGCCGAACGCGTTGCCTCCGCCCTCGCGTCCCTCCGCTCCCCTTCCCGACGATTTTTCGCATGCGCCTCGGCCCGCTCACCCTTTCCTCCAACCTGTTCCTGTCTCCACTCGCCGGATACACGAACCTGCCCATGCGCCTCACCGTGCGCGAGCTCGGCGGCCTCGGCTTCGCCACCACCGATCTCGTCAACGCGCGCTCCCTCATCGAGCGCAACCCCACCGCCCTGAAGCTCGTCGCCACCGCTCCCGGCGACCGCCCCTGGGCGGTGCAGCTCTTCGGCGCCGTGCCCGAGGAGATGCGCGACGCCGCCGTCATCTGCCAGGAACTCGGCGCCGACGCCGTCGACATCAACATGGGCTGCCCGGTCAAAAAAGTCGTCAAGATCGGCGGCGGCTCCGCCATGATGACCGAGCTCGACAAGACCGCCGCCCTCGTGCGCGGCATGATCGCCGCCGTCAAGATCCCCGTCACCGCCAAGATGCGCCTCGGCTGGGACGAGCACAACCTCACCGCCCCCGACCTCGCCCGCGCGCTCGAGGACGCCGGCGTCGCCGCCGTCTTCGTCCACGGCCGCACCCGCGCCCAGGGCTTCGCCGGCCAGGTCAATCTCGCCGGCATCCGCTCCGTCGTGGCCGCCCTGCGCTCCATCCCGGTCATCGGCAACGGTGACGTCACCACGCCCGGGGCCGCGCGCCACATGATCAACGAGACCGGCTGCACCGGCGTCAGCATCGGGCGCGGCGCGTTTTACGACCCGTGGATTTTCAAACGCACCGACCACCTCCTGCGCACCGGCGAACTCTTGCCCGAGCCGTCTTTCGAGGAACGGGTTCGCGTGCTGGGTCTCCACTTCGAGCGTTACCTCGAGTTCTACGGCGAGGAGTTTGGCGCGCGCCTCTTCCGCCGCGTCGCCCCGTGGTATGCGCGCCGCTTCGGCCCGTCGAAGCCCTTCAAGCAAGCCATCCTCGGCATCACCTCGCGCGCCGATTTCGACCGCGCCCTGGCCGACTACATCGCCTGGCGCGCCCGCTTCTGCGACGAGCGCGGCGAGCTGCTGCCCAAGTTCCGCCCCGATCCGATGATCGCTTCCTTCATGCGCGACCCCGACGACCCCGTCTTCGCCCGCGAATCCATCCCCGTCCCCAAAGGCCCGGTGGAAACCTGGTGAAGTCCGGGCGTTAGCCCAGCTCTCCTCCGGCCCGCCCGGCCCTCAATACTTCACCCGCACCTGCGCGCCGCTCGTATCCTGAAGGATGAGGTGCTTCGTCACCGAGTCCACGCCCACGAACTGGATGCCCAGCACCGGCTCGAGCAAATCGCCCGAGCGCAAGATGCGTCCATCGATCAGCGCGCGCGCGGGGCTCCCTTGGAAAACCCCGCTCACGCTCACCCCCTCCGCAAAACGCAAAAACCGCGCATTCGGAGCAGGTAACGCGGCGATCACGGGCACATTCCCCCCCGCCACCCCGACGGTCGGCGTGGCGCCGGCACCGGTGTTCGTCGGGCCGGGAGCATTCTCCACAACCGCCGACACCTCGTTCGCCGCCCGAGGCGTCGAGACACGCGCCACGTCCGGTTTCGCCCCCGAAACCGGGGCGTTGCCGCCCGGCTTCGCCGCGCCTTTGGTCTCGTTCAACTTGTCCTCGATTTCCCCCGGAGTGCGCACCGTGAGCCCACGTTTTTCGGGAGCGTCCTTCCCCTCTAGCGTGCCATCGACCCGCGACTGCTCCCGATCCCGAGCGTTTGCCATCGAATCCTTCGCGTTGTCCATCGCCTTGCCGGGCATCTCGGCGGCTTTTTTCAAGGACTCCTTCACCTCCGCCAACCCCCCCAGCGCCTCCTTCGGCTTGGTCATGTAAAAATACCCGCCCGCGCCGAGCGCGCCCACCACCAGAAAGATCACCACAAAAAACATCAGATCACGGCGCGCCGAGTGCGCGCCCTTGCCCGGGCGGCGTCCGGGCAAAGGAGGCGGTGTGCCCGCCGGGCGCTCCTTTGCCCCCATCGGCATGGGAGGCCGGGTCGTCCCGGCCATGCCCAGAGGCAGGAGGGGCGCGTCCGCGCTGCCCAGCTTATAGCCCGGCGGCATCGAGCCCGGGGGTGCCGTGCCGATTTGCACCGTGCCCTGCGGCCTCGTCCCGCCCATGGGCGGCCGCGTGGACGAGGGCGCCGGAGCCTGCTGACCGGGTAAATGCGGCAGGTGCGCCAGCGACCCCATCGCCGGCAAACCCGGAAGCGGCACCAAAGGCGCTCCATCGCTCGACTGAAACGGATCCGCCATCGGCGGTAAAGGCTCCGGCGGCGGTGGCGCCGGCTTGGCCCCGACCCGCAGTTTTATCGGCGACGCCGCCGGCTCCTTTACCGCCGCCGGTTCCGGCAGAGCACCGATCAAGGGGCCGCCCGTGAGCACGCGGGGCTCTTCCCCGGCGGGCGCCGCCGCCGGCGCCTCCGCCGCCATCGTCGGCCGCCGCCGGAGCGGCAGGGCTGCCGACGCGCCGGAAGGAGTGGTTTCCCCCGCAGGCGCCCCGGCGGGATGCGACGCGGGAGGGATCAGTCCGCCCGACGGTAGCGGCGACATCGAGTCTACCGCGCGCGCGCCCGCGCCCGGCCCCGGCACCGGGGCGACGGGACGTTTTAGTCGCAGCGGGGTAACCTCTTTCGCGGACTCGTCGCTCATGGTTTCATTTTCCGCACGCTGACCCCATCCCCGTCGATGCTCAAAAACAAAAAACGGCGCACCGGTAAAGGTGCGCCGTCGAGGAGGATTAGTAAGTCGCGGGCGAAAAGCCGGGGACGAACCGCTTAGTAGCGGCGATCGCCACGGTCGCCGCCGCCGAAGCCGCCGCGGCCACCACCGCCGCCGCCGCCGAAGCCACGACCGCCGCCACCACCGCCGCCGCCGCCGAAGCCACGGCCGCCACCGCCGCCGCCGCCGCCGCCGAAGGAGCGACCAGCGCCCTCTTCCTTGGGACGGGCCTCGTTGACGGTGAGAGCGCGGCCGCCGAGATCGGCGCCGTTCAGCTTCTCAGCGGCGAGCTTGGCCTCTTCGTCGGTACCCATGGTGACGAACGCGAAGCCGCGGGGGCGACCGGTCATCTTGTCCATGGCGACGTAAACGTCGGTCACCGAGCCGAATTGGCCGAAGGCGGAACGGAGTTCGTCCTCGGAGGTTTTGAAGGACATGTTGCCGACGTACAGTTTGGAGTTGCTCATGATGTTTATTTTCGTCGCCCACGCGTCTCTGCCAGTCCGTTCCCGACCATCGGGTTTCAAATCATCACTAGAGCCTAACTCTTCTGACGACTCACCAGTTCCTGTCATCTAACGTTTGCTAACGATTCGACCGACAACACCGCACGCCCGGCCCAATGCAAGGACAATTTGGTAAATCGCTTTTGCAACTTCCCGCGCAGTGGAGATTTTCAGTTTCCGTCCACCCGATCCCGCAGCTTCTCGCGTGCCCGCCGGTCCTTCTTGGTCGGTCGCCCCGCCCCGCCCGCCAACACATGCCGCACCCGCTGTTCGCGCGCCGCCGCATAGGCCTCGGGCGGCGTCTCGTCGCGGGTAAACTCCCCCACCCGCGCCGCCCCCTGGCGCCCGCGCGGGACGCCCAGGACGACCAGCCGCCGCGTCACCACGCCTTGCCGCGCCTCCACCGCCTGGCCGATTCGCACTGTCAGCGCGGGCTTCGCCACCCGTCCGTCCACCTCCACCCGCCCCAGCCGGCAGGCCTCCGCCGCCTCCGCTCGGGTCTTGTAGGCGCGCACCATCCAGAGCCACTTGTCCAGACGGGCGTCGTCGGCGGCAGCGGCGGCGGTATCAGGGGGATTTTCCACCGCTCCGATTGCGCCGCCCGCCCGACGCGCGTAAACGTTTTTCCCACGCCCTCCCGCATGTTCGCCCCCCTTTCCCGTTTTTTTCACCACCGTCCCGACCCCGCCGCGGCGGACCACTCCTTCGTGCAATCCCTGCGCGTCACCCACCCGCGCGAGCCGCGCAGCCGACGCTCCGAGCGCGTGCTCATCATCGGCTGGGTGCTGATCCTTCTAAAAAGCGCCGCCATCTGGTGGACGTGCCACACCTACCCCGAGGTGCGGGTCAACCCTTGGTGGGTGATAGCACCCACCCTGGCCTTCGCCTCCCTCTGCACCCTGCTCTACTGGCGGCGCGACTAAACGCCCGCGCCTCACCCTCCTCGCCGCCGACGCGAGTGGGCGCCCGCGCAAGAGCGTGGTCTTTTCCCCCGCGCCGACCTTCACTTACCTCATGCCCGCCATCCCCGGTCTCCGCAGTCCCTACCTCCGTGTCGGTCGCCTCGTCTACTTCGGACGCATGCTCGACAAAATCCGCCTCCACGCCGCCGGCTCCCTGCCCCCCGACTACGCCGCCAACCTCGGCGACGCCAAACCCACGGTTTTCGACGGTCGTCTCTGCCGCTTCCTGCGCGTCCCGTTCGGCGAAATTCAAACCCACACGCTGGCCAACTTGTCCGCCTCCGACGCCGCCGTCCTCGCTTGGGCCGAGGCTCGCGCCGCCGCCGCCGGCCACCCCCCGCGCACCGACGAGGAATGCGAGATTTTCTCCGCCTTCCTGAGCAAGCGCGGCTGGCGCGATGCCGGCAGCCCGATGCTCGCCCAGCGCGCCGCCGAGCCCGCCGTGGCCGGTCGCCCCATCGCGACCATGTTCGACTACATCGACTTCGACGAGGGGCGCGATCCCGTCGCCGACCGCGCCTGGGAGATCCGGCCCGTCGTCATCGTCGTCATGGGCGTCTCCGGCTCGGGAAAAACAGTCCACGGCCGCGCCCTGGCCTCCGCCCTCGGCTGGGAATTCGCCGACGCCGACGATTTCCACCCCGTCGCCAACATCGCCAAGATGGTCGCCGCCACGCCGCTCGACGACGCCGACCGCGCGCCCTGGCTCGCCGCTCTGCGCACCGAGATCGAGGCCCGCCTCGCCGCCGGTCGCCCGCTCGTCCTGGCCTGCTCCGCCTTGAAACAGGCCTACCGCGACGCCCTCTGGGCCGACCGCCCCCGCATGCGCCTCGTCCACCTCGAAGGTCCGCGCGAACTGCTCGCCGCCCGCCTCGCCAACCGCTCCCTGCACTACATGCCCCCCGCCCTGCTCGACAGCCAACTCGCCGCGCTGGAGGCCCCGTCCGACGCCGTCCGCATCGCCGTGGCCCAGCCCACCGAAGCCCAGGTCGCCACCGTGCGCACCACCTTGGGCATCTAGCCTAGTGTCCGGCAAATAGCGCGACTTAAACAGCGCATGGTTTGTTGGTCCGGGGAGCGCGTGCGTCCCGCGTGCCCGGAGACGGCGTCCCGCCGTCTCCCTCTGAGCGCCGGGCGAGACGCCCGGCGCGGCACCCGGGACGGGTGCGCTTCCCGGACCACGCCCGGCTGTCCATTTGCTTCACTATATATCGGGCGCTACACCGGCGTTCCGCCGTTCACTTTCCCGACATCACGTAAGCCCCGTTCCACTGCGGGCCCGGGGGATTCGCCCGCAACGTCGCGACCAGATCCTGGTAGATCAGCGAGGGATTATTCGAGATGCCGGCGGCCACATCCGGCTTGTTCGGCTCCAGCACGGCGCTCGCGCGGAACTTCGCCAGGGCCCCGTCCCAATCCTGCGCGTAGTAGCAGGCCAGCCCTTCCTCGAAGCGCGCGATCGCCTCGCGAGTCGCGTCGGTGACGTCCTCTTTCAAGCCCACGAGTTCATGGATCGGAACCGGCGCCGAGCGCCCCTTCACCACCACGCGACCGAGCGCGCGAAACACCACCCGGTCCGGATCCGTCGCGAGGCACGCCACGCGCGTCGGCTCGGCGCACATCGTGAACACGCCCCACGCCTTCGCGCCGGATTCCATGCGCGCGGCCAGGTTCACCGTGTCGCCCATCATCGTGTAGCTGAAACGCGTCGCGCTGCCCATGTTGCCCACCACCGCCCAGCCCGTGTTGAGGCCCACCCGCGTGCGCAGCCGCGTGACGATCTCCGGCCAGTTTTTCGCAGCGCTCTCATGCCCCCACTTGTCGCGCAGCTCGCCGCAACGCCGCTGCACCCGCAGCGCGCTGACGCAGGCCCGGAAGGCGTGCCCCGGCAGCGGCAAGGGCGCGCCATAGATCGCCACCACCGCGTCGCCGATATACTTGTCGAGCGTGCCACCCTCGGCCTGCACGATGTCCGTGCACGCCGTCAGATACTCGTTCATCAACTCCACGAGCTGCGTCGCCGACAACACCTCCGAGAAGGTGGAAAACGACTGCACGTCGCTGAAATAGGACGTGATCTCCTCCTCCACCCCGCCGAGCTTCGGCTCTTGCCCCGAATCGACCATCTGGCTGACGACGGCGGGCGCCAGGTAGGCGCCGAAGAGACCCTTGATCCGGCTCTTCTGTTTTTGCGCGAGCACCAGTTGCGCCGCTCCGCCGATGAACGCCGCGCTCAAGGCCGCGCCAAGCGGAACCGTCAACGGCACCACCCAGCCCCACCACGAGAACGCCGCGAAAACAAACCCCACGTAACCGACCAGCACCACCGCCGCCGCCACGCGCATCAACGCGCTTCGCCGCCCCTCCGTCGCGAGCGATAAAATCACCACCACCGCCGTCAGCCCGATCGTCAGCACGGGCAGCACCCACTCCGGCGGATGCTTGAGAAAGCGCCCCGACACGATCGTCTTAACAAGGTTGCCATGCACGCCGACCTTCGGCACCGGACGGCGGTCGAAGGGCGTCGGCGCGATATCCTGCATCAGCGGATCCACCGGGCCGATGAGCACGATGGCATCCTTGAAATAGTCGTCGGCGAAGAATTCTTTCCCCTCCGCCTGCGCCTTCGGATCGCTGGACTTCAGATAGGACAACGCCGTGTACACCGTGGCCAGACTGACCCGCGGGTTATACTCGTCGTCCTGCCACCGGGAGAACCAGTTGATATCCAGATACTGGCCTTCGCTCAACGGCAGGCGGCGCACCACCGTCCCATCCTCCGTCCTCAGATCCAAATGCTCCGGACCCACCTTTATGTCCTCGGATCGCAGCCCGTAGTGCAGGCGGGCCAATTCCAGGGCCAGGGTGTAGTAGGGCCGCTCCGGCACCGGTGAATAAACCGGCACCCGCCGCGTCTCGCTGTCCACCGTGTCGATCAGCCCGACATACGAGGGCGTGAAGATGATCGGCCCCATCTCCCATTCCGGCAGCTCGGGCGCGTCCGCCGTTCCCCCGGCACCCACGCGCGGAGGCTCGCGCACCGTCAATTCGCCATCCGGGCCCTTCTGCACGGTGCTCGCATAGCTCGCCGCCAGCACCACCGGCGGTCGC
>JBBRHC010000007.1:0-25623 GCA_038223295.1 Opitutales bacterium | reverse complement strand
ATTGACCCTCATCCTCCCTGCCACAAGCATTCCCTTCGCTGAGTCGGATTTCCCCAATCAGCCTTCTTCCACTCCAACCCCCCGATTCATACCTCTGCCTCATGAAAACCATATCATCGTCAGTCACCTCTCGCCTGCTTGCCGCCTTCGCTCTTCTCGGCGCTTCTTCCTCCGTCCAAGCCCAACAATCGCGCTTTTGGGACAGCGCTGTCGTCACTGGCGGTTTTAGCCTGAACACCAACTGGGATGGCGACATTCTCCCCGTCGACGGCGACAACCTCTTCTTCGGACCTAGCGCTCCTGGCGTCGCCATTACTGCCGGCACCTTGCAGGTCAATTCGAATTTGATCGTAAACACGCTCAACATCACGAATGCAGCCAATATCAACTTTCAGGTCCAGGGCGGAAACACCCTTACGCTCAATAACATCGTCTATAACAGTGCGGGCAACCACACCATTTCTCAGGCAGCCGGAGGAACAGTTTTGCTTGGCTCGAACGTCACGTGGGATTTACTCGGTGGCGGCACTTTCACTGGCCTTACCGTAAGCGCGTTACTTTCAGGCACTTCGAGCATAACAAAAACAGGTGCTCGCGCGTTGACCCTCACTGGCTCAAACACTTTCTCAGGCGGAATCGTCCTTAGAAACGGAACTATCTTTGTCCAATCCTTTGTGAACAGCAACGGCTTCGGGACTGGCGCCGTCACCTTCGGCAACGAACAAGTTGGAGTAAACAACGCCACCGTAACCATTTCGGTTAACAGTGGGTTTACCTCGAATTTCTTAAACGCATTTATCAATGATAACGCCAGCGCTACAAACGTTGCCGCTATAGGTGTGGGTACCAACTCGGCCAATTACACCACCACCTTCTCGGGTAATTTTAGCACCGGGGCGAATTACAATCCTGCGCAGTTTCTGAACCTAAGCGCGTCCAATGGCACAACAGGCGTCCAAAACTCTACCCTTGTGTTCTCAGGTGATTTTTCTGCCTACAATGCTGGCACTAATTTCGACGGAATTCGCCTGAACACTGCCGGGAACTTCGTGTTCGCCAGCCAAAATAGCATCGCGCCCACCAATTACCGCATCGTCAACAACTCTACGCAAGATGCTGCCAAACTCATCA
Source organism: Opitutales bacterium (assembly GCA_038223295.1). Classification (GTDB taxonomy): domain Bacteria; phylum Verrucomicrobiota; class Verrucomicrobiia; order Opitutales; family Opitutaceae; genus IMCC26134_A. The sequence goes on along the minus strand of JBBRHC010000007.1, from coordinate 24,492 downwards.
TTGGCGGTGCCTTCACCGTGAATCAAGCGGTCACTTTCTTCGGAGCTGCGGGCGGCATGCGCAACAGCTTCGGCACCCGCACCACCGCCTCGACCACCACCACCCTGGCTGGCGACGGTATCAACGCCCTAGTCCTTACCGATCTCGACGGGGCCAACGTCTTCGCCCAAAACTCCACGTCAACCCTCGCCATCACCGGCTTGGTCTCTGGTGCGGGTGCCCTTCGCGTAAACGACGGTTATACGTTCGTCTCCGGCAGCGTCGGTGGCACGGCGGGCACCAACACCCTCCAAACCCCGACTGGCATCGTGAATCTCTCGGCCGCCAATACAAATTCCGGCGGTGTTCAGGTGCACAATGGAACCTTGCTTGTTACTAACACCACAGGTTCCGGCACCGGAAGTGGCGCGTTGGTAATCGGCACAGCAGGTGCGGCATCGACCAACCAAGCCGGTGTGGTAGTAGCCAATTCCCGCATAATCACCGGTGTGAGCAACGCAACCGCCGCAACCCTGCAAATCGGTCAATCCATCACCGGCACTGGTTTGGCGCCGGGCTCGCTCATCACCGGCATAACGCTCGGTGTTGCGACATCCACCATTTCGATCAGCGCCAACACGACTGCTGCCGCTCCGAACGTGGCCTTCGGCACCACCGCCTTCACCACCACCGCTACCCTCCTCGGCACTGGCTTCATCGATGGCGCGACCACGATCAACGCCGGAAGCACCTTGGGTGCTGGTGCATCCACCGGTTCCGGCGGCGAAGGCCTCCTCACCTTCGCCAGCACTCTGGCGCTCTCCGGAACATCAATCACCGCGCTTGACGTCAACGGAACCACCCGCGGAGCCACCGGTTACGATGCGTTCAATGTCGCCGGTGCCCTTACCTACGGCGGCACGTTGAGCCTCTTCTTCAATGCGCCGATCCAAGCGGGCTCATACAATTTCTTCGACAGCGCGTCGACCATCGGTGACTTCTCCTCGGTCAGCGTGGCCGGCAGCTTTGCCCCCACCTTCACTGGCAGCGCGGTCTTCACCGCTGGCATCGGCTGGTCGGCGGTGGATGCGTTCAACAACTATGACTTCACCAATAGCGATGGCCAACTCGTGATCTCTGCCATCCCCGAACCCTCCACCTACGCCGCCTTCGCCGGTGTCTTAGGCCTAGGTCTCGCCGCCCTGCGCCGACGCCGCAACGCCTGATTCGTTAAGCGATCCCCTCCCCTCCGTTCGGGCCAAGCCCGAGCGGAGGGTTTTTTTGTTTTAACGCCCGAAGGCCCCGGCCCGTATCAATGGGGAGTAATAACAGGCGATTTGAGAGTCTGCTCCGCCGGGCGTGGCGCTTGCGTTCCGCCCTTGAGAGAATGGGCTCCTGCCCTTTCTCTGCCGATCCCATGGGCAAGCCGCCCCTGCCACTCTCGATCCGCCCGACATCACCTACCAGTTACACCGCTCGCCTGTAGCCCCTCCCCCCAATCCCCCATGCCCCTCCGCCCCCTTCTGCTCGCCCTCTCGCTCGCCCTCACCGGCCTCGCTTCCAGCTCCCCTGCCCTCGCCGCCGTTCCAGCCTCGCCGAGGCTCTCGGCCGAATTGTCCGCCCTACAACCTGTATCGCTGCTCCCGACCACACCGGCCCAGGCCGACTACAAGTTCTACGACCTCATCGCGGGCGATATCCGCGCCGAATTCGCGCCCCTCGCCGAGCCTGCCGCCGGCCTCGCTTTCCGCGCCAACGTCCCCGTGCGCGGCGCCAAGGGCTACGACGTAGAGGCAAAAATCACCGTCCCCGTCGCGGTGAAAAAAGGCGACGTCGCCCTCGCCCGCTTCATGGCCCGCACCACCCTCGCCCGCCAGGAGTCCGGTGAAGGCGCCGTCTCCATCGCCTTCGGTCGCGGCGTCGCCCCGCACGAGCGCAGCGTCGCCTTCACCGCCACCCCCGGCCCGGACTGGGCCTTGTTCCAGGTTCCCTTTGCCGTCGACCAAGACTACGCCGCCGGCGAGTCCGTGGTCGCGCTCGCATTCGCCTCCCTCGTCCAAACCATCGAGATCAGCCACCTCGAGGTCCTTAATTTTGACGGCCGCGCGCGCCTCGACCAGTTGCCCAAACTCGTCTTCACCTACCGGGGCCGCGAAGCCGACGCCCCCTGGCGCGCGGCCGCCCTCCAGCGCATCGAAAAAATCCGCACCGCCCCGCTCGCTATCCGCGTCACTGACTCCGCCGGCCAACCCATCGCGGGCGCTCGGGTCGAGGCCCACCTCATCCAGCCCGAGTTTATCTTCGGCACCGCCGTGGACGACTCCTTGATCGTCGCCGAGACCCCAGACGCCCTCCGCTACCGCGCGACGATTCTGGAGCTGTTCGATACCGTCGTGATTGAAAACGGCCTTAAATGGGGCGCGTGGAACGCCGGCCCCAAGCGCCAGGCCGTCGCTATCCAAGCCCTCGACTGGATAGACCGCCAAGGCCTCCGCCACAAGGGTCACAACCTTATCTGGCCGAGTTTTAAATTCTCCCCCCGGAGTTTCAGAAACCTCCCCGATCCCGCCACCGCCCTGCCCAAGCTCATCGCCGACCACATCACCGAGATCATGCCCGTCACCAAGGGCCGTTCCTACGGGTGGGACGTGGTCAACGAGCCCCTCCACGAGCGCGACTACTTCGACCACATGCCCGAGCTCGCGATGGCCGACTGGTTCAAGCTCGCCCAGTCCCTCGATCCCGACGCCCAGCTCTTTATCAACGAATACTCCATGCTAAACAGCGCCCTCAGCCCCGGCACTATCACCCGTTACCGCGAGCTTATCCAGCGCCTCCGCCTCGCTGGCGCCCCCATCGGCGGCATCGGCGTGCAAGGCCACGTCGGCCAGCAACCGCGCGCCCCCGAACAGGTTCTCACCGACCTCGATCTGCTCGCTGGCGAGGGTCTGCCGGTGCAAATCACCGAGTTCGACATCAACACCCCGGACGAGCAGATCCAGGCCGACTACACCCGCGATTTCCTCATCGCCTGCTACAGCCACCCGACGGTCACTGGCTTTATCATGTGGGGTTTCTGGCAGCCGAAACATTGGAAGCCCGACGCCGCCATGTTCCGCAAAGACTGGTCCGAAAAACCCAACGCCGCCGTCTGGCGCGACTTGGTCCTGGATAAATGGAACACCCGCCTCGATGCCACCACCCCCGCCGACGGCACCGCCGGGGTGCGCGGCCACCTCGGCCGCTACCGAGTCACCGTTACCCGCGGCGGCATCGTGAATCGCCAGGACATCGTCCTCCCCCGCGCCGGCGCGGAAGTCGTGGTGGTTTTCCCCTGAACCTCGGGCCGAACTCGCGGTCCGGGTAGACCGCCCTCTCCGGAGTGCCCTCTCTTCGTGAACTCTGTGTCTGCGCTCCGGCTCGGCTCTTTGAACAAATCCGAAAAATCAGACACCACAAATAGCAGCCCTGGCCGCAGACCAACGCCTGTCGGACCGCCCCCGTAAAAAGCATACCCCGCCATGTCGAAAAATCTATTTTTCAACGCCTTGCACCTCTGCTGGGTATGCTTTGCACGCGTCTCCCCCGCCTCCTTGTTCGCCATCAGTATGCTGGGGATTTGCGTTTCGTCCGCCGTCGCCGATCAGCCCCTGCCGGCCAAGATCCGAGTGCTCTTCATCGGCAACAGCTACACCCACACCTTTAGCATTCCCGTGCTCATCCAAAACATGTTCGCCGCCCAAGGCGTGGTTTTTGAGCACGAGAGCGACACCCCCGGCGGTGCCAATCTGCCCGGCCACTGGAGTGGCGGTTTCGCCCTCTCCGCCATCCGGCGCGGAGGTTGGGACTACGTCGTCTTGCAGGACCAAAGCACCCGGCCCTTCAGCAGCCGCCAAAGCGTGATCGACGAGATCACCCGTTTCGACACCGAGATCCGCAAGGTCGGCGCCCGCACCCTGCTCTACCAAACGTGGCCCCCGCGCGACAGCTCGGGCAACGGCCCCACCATCAACGAGACCTACCGCCTCGCCTCCGTCGCCACCGGCGCGACCCTCGTCCCCGTCGGCACCGGCTGGCCGGCGGCCGCGACCGCCGTCGGCAACTCCGCCATGTATATCAGCGACGGCAGCCACCCGTCCCCGATCGGTGCCTATTTCTCCGCCCTCACCTTCTACCGCACGATCAGCCGCCAGAGCACCCTCGGCCTGGCCAGAACCAGCGATCTCACCCAAGCTCAGGCCACCGCGATGCAAAACGTGGCCGACGGCGTCGCCTTGGCCCCGCCCGTCGCCCCCACCTTTAATCTCGCCGCCGGCACCTATTCCGGCACGCAGCGCGTCACCCTCACCACCCCGACACCCCGCGCCACTTTGCACTACACCATCGACGGCGCCACCCCCACCGCCGCCAGCCCCTCCGTGCCCGACGGCGGCGTGGTCACCCTCGCGCAATCCGCCACCCTTCGCGCGGTCGCCCTCGCCAACGGCACCTTATCAACCTCCACCTCATCCACTTATGTGATAAATATCACCAACGGTGAGACCCTTTTGGGAAGCGGCTCGGTCAATAACCTAACGCTGGCATGGCCGGGCAATCCGACAAACCTCGCGGGCAGCAATGCGGGTTTTGAAAACGGCGCGGCCGCCCCGTGGGGCTTCTACGGCAGTGGCGGGCCGGTAAATGGCACGATTGTGCGCACCGGTTCGTTTGCCGCCCAACTGGCCGTCGGGGGCATGCAACGCCTCGTCAACGGACTCGCATCCAACACGCTTTACGAAACCGGTATCTGGTATCGTAGCGGAACAGATCTCGCATCGGCCGCGTTTACCGCGCTGGCCTTCTCCACTCCGTCGGTGCAAGTGACGGGAAACATACCAAACCGAGGATTACCGCTGGCATGGCGCCGGGTCGCACGCCGTTTCACCACCGATGCCACCGCGACATCCGTGCAACTGGTCCTCCACCGGAACACCCTCACCGGCTCATATGATGACCTGGAATTTTATAAAGTGCCCGAGGGTTACGAGCTCGGCACCCGCCTACGCAGCGCGTTGCCGGGAAAAATCACCGCGCTCAGGGCCTGGCGTCCGCCTGGCGGGCCTAGTTCGTATACTTTGCGCCTCTGGGATTCCGGGGGCGTAGCCTTGGACCAGGTGACGATCTCAGGTCTGAGCGCCACCGGCTGGTTTGAGGGAACGCTCGCCACGCCGCGCAACATCGCGGCAAACATCACGTACACCGTCTCCTATGGAGTCGCGGAAGGTGGCCCCTATGAAGCCGAGCCCAACGGCCTGTTAGCCCCCGTCACCGCGGATGCGCTCTCCAGCGTCGCGACCAACAACGGCGTCCACGCCCTTGCACGCGGCACGTTCCCCGCCACCGCCACCGGGGCGAACTATTCGGCCGACGTGCGTTTCGTCGCCTTTACCCCGGTCCAAGCCTGGCGCAGCGAGCACTTTACCCCAACCGACCTCGCCTCGCCCGTGCTGGAAGCCACCGTATGGGGCGACCTCGCCGATCCCGACGGCGACGGCCTGAGCAACCTGCTCGAATACGGCCTCTCGCTGTCCCCCACCGCGCCCCAGCCCCTGCCCGCCGGTCTCCAGCCCACCTCCGGCCCGCTCAGCCTCACCTTCACCCGCGCCGGCGCCGACTTAACCTACACCGTGCAGGCCAGCTCCGACCTGCTCGCCTGGCAGGATCTCGCCGCCAACCCCTTCCCCATCGGCGCCACCGGCACCATCCCCGACGCCCCTCCTCCCGACGCCCTGGCCCGTTTCCTCCGCCTCAAACTCACATCCCCTTAATCCAACCAGCCCTTGTCGTTAAGTCTCCGGCGAAGAAAAAGCGCCCGGGGATTTTTCAGCCACAGATCTTCCAGATTATCGCAGATATCAGAGTTCTCTGATTATCTGCGTTCATCGGCCGGGATCTGTGGACAAAAAAAACGCTCTAACACGACCAGTCGCTTTATACCAAAGCGTTGGCTGCCATCACCTTTTGATACCATAGGGCGCTCAGCTTGGGGGTACGCTTTTGCGTCTTAAAATCGCAGTATACCACGCCGAAGCGTCGCTGGTAGCCGTCCTCCCACTCATAGTTGTCCATGAAGGACCAGAGGAAATAGCCCTTCACCGGCACGCCGTCCTGAGTGGCGCGGTGCAGCTCGCGCAGGTAGTTGCGCACATAATCGCGACGATGCAGATCCAGCACCTCGCCCTTCACCGGCGGCGCGTCGTCGTAGCCTGCGCCGTTTTCCGTGATGTAGATCGACTTCACGCCATAGATGTCGGCGACAAAACGCGGCCCCCAATAAATCGCCTGCGGCGTGTGCCGTAACCAAGCCGCGTCCGCCGCCGGGTAGGAAGGCGGAAAAGGCAGCGTCTCCGGACGCCCCTTTTTATCGGCGCGTACAAAATTTCCAAAATAGATATTCATGCCCAGAAAATCCGTGGGCCGGCTGATGTGTTCCAGATCGCCCGTCTCGAACTTCGGTGCGTTCGCTCCCGCCGATTTCAGGTAGGCGGGGTCGTAGCGACCGTGATAAATAGGTTCCAGGACACGCGTGTTGGCCGTGATAAAGGCCTGCCGCGCCGCCGCGATATCCTCCGGGGTCTCGGATACCGGGATGGCTATATCGGAATTATCCGTCAGGCCCACCCGCGCACCCTTGCCGCCATGCTCGCGCACCGCGCGCACTCCATGCCCGTGGGCCAGCAAAGCGGTGTGGTGGGTCTGGTTTACCACTTGTTCGGGTAGTTTTAGCCCGGGTGCTTTTTGCCCGACACCATACGCCAGGCGGGTAAAACACAGGATCTCGTTGAGCGTGATCCAGTTCTTCACTCGATCACCGTAAGCCTGCACGATCGTGTCCGCGTAGGTCGCGAATGCGTCGGCGGTGCGGCGATCCCGCCAGCCGCCAAACTCGTCCTCCAGCGGCTGGGGCAGATCCCAGTGAAACATCGTCACCCAAGGCGTCAGCCCCCGCTCGAGCATCGCATCGATGAGGCGATGATAGAAATCCACGCCCGGCTGATTCACCGCCCCGCTCCCGGTCGGGTAGATACGCGGCCAGGCCAGCGACAGGCGATAATGTTTTGCACCCAGAGATGCCATCAGCGCAAAATCTTTTTTGTACAAACGATAGTGATCACAGGCGACATCGAGCGTGTCCCCGTTTTTTATCCGCCCGGGCTCCCGGGCCATCGTATCCCACACCGAGGGGCCTTTACCGTCGGTAAAAGCGGCCCCCTCTATTTGGGGCGCGGCGGCGGCAAAGCCCCACGTGAAGTTTTTGGGGAAATTAAGCGGACGAGTGCGAATGGGCATAAAGGGTAGTCGGGCGCAAGAGAGCCAAAATTTAAAGCCCTCCCATCCAAGGGAAGCTTTATTTTTCCAAAGAAATCCCTCACGCCCGGAAACGTGGTGGGTTGGGCGGGAGTCGAACCCGCAACCAACGCCTTAAAAGGGCGCTGCTCTACCATTGAGCTACCAACCCGTGAGAGGGACGGTGAAAAAGGGAACTCTTGACTGGCGCGGCAAGAGTATTTTTCGCGACCCCGCCCAATTCCGGCTCTCGCCCGCCGGTAGGATGGAACGTGAGTTCTATAACTCCGCCCCCGGCCACGCCCCGGCACGGCTCGCTTGGACGCCCGCCCACACCTACGAGCCCGGTCGTTTGGCGTTCAGCATCGCCTCAGCCAAGCGTATCCAAGTCCGCCACGCCCCCGCTACTCCACGTCTTCGTTGGCAAAAGAGGCGTACACGATGCCGAGCAGATTTTGAGGCGTCACCCGCTCCGTGTCCTCCTTGGGATTATTCAGTCCTGTCGCCCGCCACCCGCCCGTCTCCCTCGCCACCAGACGGTGCAGCACGAGGGTTCCGCGCTGGTTGCGGTAAGCCACGTTCATTCCGGGGGTCAGACTTTCGTAGGGAATTTTTTGCAAAACCAGCACCGTGTTTTCCCCGTAAATAGGTCGCATCGAGGCCCCGGCCCCGATCACGGTCAGGCGGTTGGGATCCGCCGCCGCCAGGGCTTCCGCGTCTTTCCAGGCTTGGTTTCTGGTCACGTCCACCGTGGGCGGGGAAATGTTGGCATCGCCGCTCCGGCCCAGGTCGGTCGGGTTCGCGCAAGCACCCAGTCCAAGCATCGCAACCAGTGCCCCGCTCCGGCCGAAACGTTTGCGCGATAGGTGAATCATCCGGAACGCGGATAGGGCCGAAGTTGGCATTTGCGTAATATGCCATAATCTTTCCATACAAATTCCCGACGGCAAACTTTTCGTCCCGTCGCTTTACCCACCTTATGAAGCGCCTCGTCATCATCGAAGACCAAACCGCGATCCGCGAGATGCTGGTCGAAATTCTCCGCATGGAGAAAAACTATCAACTCGTCGGAGAAAGCGGCGACGGCCAGGGCGCGCTAAGCCTCTGCCTCGACGTCAAGCCCGACCTCCTGGTCCTCGATGCCAAGCTCCCCGGCCTCAACGGCGTGGACCTCCTTCGCAGGCTCGTCAAACACCTGCCCAACGTCCGCGTGCTCGTGTTTTCCGGCCACGAAAATCCCATGCTGGTGCGAGAGATGCTGGAAGTTGGGGCCCATGGCTTTGTGGAAAAAACCGCCGGTCTCATCGAGTTCAGAAAAGGTCTCGAAACCGTCGCCAATGGCGGCACTTACTTCGGCCCCGCCGTCGCCGCCCTGCTTCGCGATGTCGTCGCCAATCCCGGCTCCAGCAACAGCGTCGATTTCCTCACCGACCGCGAGCGCGAAATCCTGCAACTCGTGGCCGAGAGCCACAGCACCAAGGAAATCGCCGCCAAACTGGTGATCAGCGTGAAAACGGTGGACAACCACCGCACCAACCTGATGCGCAAACTCAATCTCCACGACGTCGCCAGCCTCACCCGCTATGCGGTCGAGATTGGCCTCATCCATCCTCGCAAACCCCTTTAAAAAAGCAGGTTATCGACATTTTTTTTATTCGTCACCATCGTTCGCGGCATCCTCGTCGGTGCCGCTTTTTTGTGGCCGCGCGCGTTCAAACGATCGCCCGGAGCCACCTGAGTCGCCCTCGGCCCATGTCGGGCGGCGTCGCCGCACCCCGCAGCCGACCTTGCGCCAACAGCCAAAAAACCACCGTGGGCGCCGTCGTGCGACGCCGCCCACCCGCTCACCCGGACTACGCGCCTACAGGCGCGGCCAGCGTTCCCACCGCTTTTCGCGCGCCGTCCGAGCGCGCCGCGCCAACACCACGACCAGCCTCGGATCTTCCGCGATGGGCGCGGTCATCGCCGTGCGCAGCACGCGGCCGTGCCGCGCCGCCGCCGCCTCGGCCTGCGCGCAAATCTCCGCGACATCCCCGCCGGCCCCCGCGTGCCGGCCCGCCGACAAAAACTGCAAGGCCACCACCACCTCCCCGGCGTCGAAGGGCGCCTCGGCCAGCCGGGTGGCAAGCAAGGGCTCGTTAAACGCAAAAGCCTCCCCCTCGCGCCGCTCCATCGAGGCCGGCGCCACGCCCTCGACTTCCCCGCCCAGAGCCTCGCGCAGGCACCCCGCCAGGCGGTCCCGCACCGCCGATACCCCGCGCTGCGGCGTGCCATGATCGCACAACACCACCTTGGGGCGCCGCCAGCCGCGCTCCGCCGCGGTCGCGCGCACCCGATCCGCCAGAATCGCCACCAGTTCCCGAGGCTCTTCCTCGGCCAAAACCAGCGCCTCCGCCAACTCCGCCCGCCCCTCGCCATGCCGCCCTTGCAGGGCCGCCAACCGCTCCGGCACGTATTCCGTGAGCGCGCCGCTCGGCCCGAAAAACAGGGGCAACAACAGCGCCCGCCCGCGCGAATTTTCCGTAAGCCACGCGTCCAAGGCCGGCTCCAGCAACTGCGCCGGTTTACCGTCCAGCTCGGCCGCAGGCACACGGGTGGAATGCAGTAACGACACCGCCCGCACGTCCCATTCCAAGCGCTCCGCCAAGCGCTCCGCCACCCCGCGCAAAGACCGCGTGGAGTCCGCCCGAAACGAGCCGTTATCAAAGAGAAAACAAACAAAAGCGTCGCGCATGGGGAATTGGTCCGCGCGTGGCGGATAATCTGCTTGAGGACGCAAGAGGCCTGAGCCTTAACGTCAAACACTCCTCACCATGCACGCGTTTACCCGCAACACCCTCTTTCTCCTCATCTCCGCCGCCACGATCTTTGCGACCGGCTGCAATAAAAAACCCAAACGCCCCAACCCCGGCGACACCGTGATCGGCCCGGTCGGCACCCTGAATCCCAATGGCGTGGATGGTTTCGGCGGCGGCTTCGCCGACGGCGGCCTGGGTGGCATGGGCACCAATAACGGCCTCACCGAGCCCGGTAGCGACCTGCTCCCCCAAGGCGCCTACGAGGATGGCGACAAGATTTACGGTCTCCTCCAGCCCGTCTACTTCGCCTTCGACCAATACGCCATCTCCGGGCCGGAGCGCGCCAAGCTCGATGCCGCAAAGGCCTACCTTGACGCCAACCCGGCCCAGCGTCTCCTCATCGAAGGCCGCGCCGATTGGCGTGGCACCGGCGACTACAACCTTGGCCTCGGCGACCGCCGCGCCTCCGCCGCCAAACAGTATCTCGTCACCCTCGGCGTCGCCGACGCCAAGATCGAAATCCTCTCCAAGGGCGACCTCGAGGCCGTGGAAAACGGTGCCGATGACATCATGGCCAAGGACCGTCGCTCCGACCTCGTGGTGTTGAAAAAGTAACGCGCGCCCGCCCTCGCCGTTCAGCGCCGGCCAGCAACGCCCGCGCCTGTATTCAAAAAAGCCCGACACCTGGTGGTGTCGGGCTTTTTTGCGCTTGTTTTGCGCCGGTTCGGCGCGCTGAGACCGCGGGGAGATCCGCTCGGCGATGAAGTCAGGCTGGCTTCGCGTGCTCCTGGTTTCGCGCACCGCCGTCATTCGTGTCACTCGTAGTCGTAGAGCGCCGGGTCGCGGCGCGGCGCGACGGTCGCGCGCTGCAGGCGGTAGCGCATGCGCGCCTCTTTTTTCTCCGCGTCGGTCATCGCTCCGCCGCCGCCGCCCCCCATGCCGCCGCCCATTCCGCCATACGGATCGTCATCGCCCTCGCCGCCCGCCCCGCCCGCGTCGCCGCCGAGCTGCTCCTCCAAACTCTCGGGGTCGGCGCCCTCCTCCAGCTTGCGCACGACCTCCTCCATCTCGCCGTCGATTTTTTCCCCGGTGAGCTCGGACATGCGGCGCATCATGTGCGCCATGGCGCGCGGATCGTTCTCATCCACGGAATCGAACTCTTTCTCCATCGAGTTCATCGCCGCCTCCATGCGCGCATCCTCGGGGCCGCCCTCGCCGGCCGGCTGGTCGGCCGCCGCCGAGGGCTCTTTGGCGAGGCCCGTGAAGGCGAACTGCGACACGGTGCGCTTAAGCGTCCACTGCGGGTTGTCGGGGCAGCGCGGAGTGATTTTCCCCTGGGCCAGGGTCTTGGCGAAGAACTGATAAACCGTGTTATTTTGCGGACAATAATACTCGTAGATGGGCATGGTCGAACGGGGGTTTAAACCGCTCCACTCGCGCGCACAACCACGAGGTCGTCAAGATGCAGTCCGCACCACACGCGGTCGCCCTCGTGAAACGCCTCCACCATCGCGCTCTCATTGGCCACCACGGCGGAGAACACCGTGCCCGCATCGGCACGTACCACGAGGCGGTCGATCGCGCCCTGGAAAACCTCCTCGGTGATCGTGCCCTGGAAGCCATTTTCCGCGTCCGCGACGGGTTGTTTCGCGACGCAGACTTTTTCCGGACGCACCGAGAGCACGGCCCTCGCCTCGCCTCGCGGCCACGCCGACCCGGGTACCAGGATTTCCAATCCGCCGGACAGGCGCACGCGAACGTTGTCGCCGAGCGCGGCGAGCAGCTCGGCCTCGATCAAGTTGGCCTCGCCGAGAAAATCCGCCACGAAAGCCGTGCGCGGCTGGTGGTAAACCTCCGTCGCGGTGCCGAGCTGTTCGAGCCGCCCCTGGTTAAACACCGCGATGCGGTCGCTCAGGGTCAGCGCCTCATCCTGATCGTGGGTGACGAAAACGAAGGTCATCCCGAGACGTTTCTGCAGGCGCTTCAGCTCGATCTGCATCTGGTGACGCAGCTTGGCATCCAGGGCGGAGAGGGGCTCGTCGAGCAACAACACCGCCGGGCGCGGCACGAGCGCCCGCGCCAGCGCCACCCGCTGGCGCTGCCCGCCCGACAACTGGCTGGGCAGGCGGTCCTCAAAGCCTCCCAGCGCCACGAGGTCCACGATCTCCGCCACGCGGCGCCTAAGCTCTTCGGCGGCGACTTTTTGCATGCGCAGGCCGAAGGAGATATTCTCGCGCACCGTCAAGTGGGGGAACAGGGCGTAACTCTGGAAAACCTGGTTCACGTTGCGCCGATAGGGCGGGAGCGCGGTCACGTCCCGGCCCTCGATATGGATCGTGCCGGCGTCAGGCGTCTCGAAGCCCGAGAGCATGCGCAGCAAGGTGGTTTTTCCGCAACCGGACGGCCCGAGCAAGGTGAGGAACTCGCCCGCCCTGACCTGCAAACTCACCTCCGCCACCGCCGTGAAATCGCCAAACCGTTTCGTGACGGAGCGAATGTCGATCATGAGAGGGGGTTCGGCCATGGCTTCGCGGTGTAGCAGGATTCGTGAGCGAGTACGCAAGCAAGCCCGGATGCACGCCGCCCCGCCGCCCTCCGCCGAATACCAGGCCAGCCCTCCCCGCCGCCCCCTTCCGCTCCGACCCCTGGTAACCCGCGCCCGATCACCCGCTCAACGGCTCCCGTCCGCCCGTAGGATAGAGCGTAAGTTCAAAAAATCCGCCCCCCAGACCCCCGCCCAACGCTTTTCTTATCAAAGCCTCATCAACGCCCCCTCAATTCGCCCCCAGCTCATCCGGTTCGCCCGCCAGCAGACGCCACTGCGGGTCGAGCCGCCCCAGCAGATCCTTCCACATCCGCTCATCCGGCGAGTGTTTCATGCTGTCGGGCTCCAGTTGCGCCACCACCCACTTGTCGCGCTCCAGTTCGCCCTCCAGTTGTCCGCCACTCCAGCCCGCATAACCGAGAAAGGCCCGCATCTCCACGCCCTCCTGCCCGGCCAGCTCGCTCGCGCGTTCGCGATCCAGCCCGAACAACACCTGCAAACCCTCCGCGTCCGGGTCGGTGTGCGGACGCCACGCGCACAGGATGATCTGACGCTTCTCCACCGGCCCGCCGTCAAACACCGGCACCTGCGCCAGCGGCCCATAGGTAAAGTCTCCGCCAAACTCGCCCAACTTGCGGTTCAGCGGACGGTTCAGCACCACGCCCATCGCGCCTTCCCGATCGTGGCTCGACATCAGGATCGCCGTCCGCCGGAAGTGCCGGTCGCGCAACACCGGGTGCGCCAGCAACAGCGATCCCGCCAGCGAGTCTGCGTCCGGTTCCGCGTGGGATTCTCGCATGTCGGTAAACAGTTAAGGGTTCGCAATAAACAGAGCGCGCAAACGGGGCCGCGTCAATTTCACAACCGGATGATGCGCACGTTCGCGTCCGTGAGCAGGGGCTCGACGAAAGGATCGTTCTTATAGTCCTCCCGATAACGGATTTCCGCGATGCCCGCCGCCGCCAGGATCTTCGCGCAGTTGATGCACGGGTAGTGCGTCACATACGCCACGCAGCCCTCCACCGAGCTCCCGCGCCGCGCCGCGTCCGCCACCGCGTTTTGCTCCGCGTGCACCGTCGCCTGCTCGTGCCCCTCGCGCAGCCGCGAGGTGTGCGGCGTGCCGGGCAGGAACCCGTTGTAACCGGCCGCGACCAGGCGGTTTTTGCGCTCCCCCGCCGTCACGATCACGCAGCCCACGTGCAGGCGCTCGCACGGGCTCCGCGTCGAGAGCAGCACCGCCGTCGCCATGAAATAGTCATCCCACGACGGGCGCTCCTCGAAACGGGCGGCGGCGGCGGCGATCAAATCGACGGGCGAGGACACGGACAACATCGCGCCGAACCAAGCCGCCGACCCGCAAAACGCCACCCCAAAACAAACTCGCCCCCGCTACGCCCCGCCCCACGTTTTCGCCCCATGCCCACCCTCGCCGAAGTCGTCGGTTTCTGCGACGCCCAGACCCGCCGCCACGCCTGGAAAGACCACCCCGACGCCTTCAACGGCCTCCAACTCGAAAACGGCGGCCACGTCACCCGCCTGGGCGCCGCCGTCGATGCCGGTCGCGTGCCCTTCGCCCGCGCCGCCGCCGCCGGCGTCGATTTCCTCATCGTCCACCACGGGCTCTACTGGACCGCCCCGCAGCCCCTCACCGGCCGCCACTACGCCCGCTTCGCCACCGCCATCCGCGCCAACCTCGCCGTCTACGGCTGCCACCTGCCCCTCGACGGCCACCCCGAGCTGGGCAACAACGCCCTCCTCGCCCGCCAGCTCGGCCTCGTGCCCGACGCCACCTTCCTCGCCGCTCCCGGAAGCGAGCCTATCGCCTGCACCGCCCCCTTCGCCGGCGACCGCTCCGACCTGCGCTCCGGGCTGGGCAAACACTACGCCCGCGTCGTCGCCGTCGAGCACGGCTCGGAACGCCCGCGCCGCATCGCCTTCTGCAGCGGCAGCGGCAACAGCGCCATCGCCGAGCTGCCCGCCCTCGGGGTCGATACCCTTGTCACCGGCGAGCTCCGCGAGGAGTGGTACAACTTCGCCGAGGAGCACGCGCTCAACCTGTATTGCTGTGGCCACTACGCCACCGAGGTCCACGGCGTGCGCGCCCTCGCCGCCGCCGCCGCCCGCCACTTCGGTCTGCCCTGGGATTTCATCGCCACCGAAAACCCGTTCTGAGCGGTACGCCGCGCGCCGCCCGCCTGGTTGTTCCCCGATTTCTTTTTAATCCTTCCGCCCGCCCGCGTTCGCCCTTTCGCTGCTCAGCCGCTTCCCCCCGCGTCCCTCCATGCCAACCGCGAAAAAGCCCCTCCGCCCCGCCGTCGCCGCCGCAGATGACGCGGCCCCGCCCGCCGCCGTCGCGGCCCCGCCCCGCGCCCTCGCCAAACCCCGCTCTGGCGCCCAGCCCGCGCCCGTCTCTCCCGCCCCCGCGCCCGCCAGCCTCGCCCCTCCCGCCAAGCCCGCCAAATCCACCGCCGCCGGGCCCGAACGCATCTCCCGAAAGTCTTACGAGGCCCGCATCACCCAGCTCCGCGAGCGCCTCATCCGTCTCCAGGTCGAGCTCAAGGAGCAGCCCTTTGAAGTCCTCCTCATTGTGGCTGGCGTCGCCGGCGCCGGCCGGGGCGATCTCCTCAACACCCTCGGCGGCTGGCTCGATCCGCGCGGCACCGAGACCTTTTCCTTCCAGACCCCGACCGAGGAGGAGCGCCGCCGCCCCTTCCTCTGGCGCTTCTGGCGCAGCCTTCCCGTCGTGGGCAAGATCGGCATCTACGCCGGCTCCTGGTACACCGAAACCCTGGCCGAGGAGGCCCGCAACAAACAGGCCCTCGCCGCCCTCGACCCCGATCTCGAGTGCATTCGCCAGTTTGAAAAAGCCCTGGTCGATAACGACACCCTCATCGTCAAGATCTGGCTGAACCTCGACAAGGACACCCAGCGCGCCCGTTTTAAAAAACTCGATGCCGACGAACACGCCGCCTGGCGCGTCACCGAGGAGGACTGGCGCCATCACCGCATCTACGACCGCCTCGAACGCACCGCCTTCCACATCCTCCAGGCCACCCACCAGCCCGGCGCCCCCTGGACCGTGGTCGACTCCGAAGACGAGCGCGCCCGCAACCTCGCCGTCGCAGACCTCCTCGTCGCCCGGTTCGACGCCCACCGCGCCCACCTCACCCGTCTCGCCCGCACCCGCCCCAAGGCAAAGCCCGAACTCCGCCCCCGCCCCCTGCGCGCCTTTGGCCGCCGCCGTCTGGTGGGACTCCCGCTCGACCAACAACTCCTCGCCGAGGAGTAGGAGGAAAAACGCGACAAATGGCTCGGCCGCCTCAACGCCGCCGTGCGTGACGTCCAGAAAGCCGGCCGCGCCCTCACCTTCGTCTTCGAGGGCTGGGACGCCGCCGGCAAGGGCGGCGCCATCCGCCGCCTCACCAGCGCCATCGACGTGCGCGACTACCGCGTCTACCCCATCGCCAAGCCCACCGAGGAGGAAAAAGCCCACCACTACCTCTGGCGTTTCTGGCGACACATCCCGCGCGACGGCCAGGTCGCCATCTTCGACCGCAGTTGGTACGGCCGCGTCCTCGTGGAACGCCTCGAGGGCTTTTGCCGCCCCGACGAGTGGCGGCGCGCCTACGCCGAGATAAACGACTTCGAGCAACAACTCGCCAACCACGGCCAGATCGTAGTCAAATTCTGGTTACACATCAGCCGCGAGGAACAGCTCGCCCGTTTCCGCGCCCGCGAGGAAACCGCCTTCAAGCAGCACAAGATCAACGCCGAGGACTGGCGCAACCGCCGCAAGTGGTCCTCCTACGAGACCGCCGTCGGCGACATGCTCGCCCTCACCGATACCCTGCACGCCCCCTGGCACCTCATCCCCGCCAACGATAAGCGCTACGCCCGCCTCGACATCCTCCGCACCTCCTGCCGCGCCATCCAAGCCGCGCTGGAGAAAAAAACGTGACGCAAGCCTGACGCCCATCGCACCCCGACCGCGCGGCGGGCCGGGTCAGCGGGGCGGGGACGACCCGCTCCGCCCACTATAAAACGGCGAAGAGCGCCTAGCCCGCCGAGGGCGGCTCCGAGATCAGATGTGAATCGCCTCGCCCGTCGTCGCCGCCGCCGCCTCCGCCACCGCCTCGGAGAGGGTCGGATGCGCGTGGATCGTGTGGTGGATGTCTTCCAGCGTCGCCTCCATCCCGATGGCGAGGCCATACTCCGCGATCAATTCCGTCGCTTCGCTGCCGATGATGTGCGCGCCCAGGATCTCGCCCGTTTTCGCATCGGAAATCACCTTCACGAATCCCTCGCTCTCGGCCGATGCGACCGCCTTGCCCGACGCGGTGAAAGGGAACTTGCCGATCTTGTAATCGAGTTTCTTTTCCTTCGCCGCCTTTTCCGTCAGCCCGGTCGAGGCGACCTGCGGCTGGCAATATGTGCAGCCCGGGAAACTCTTCACCCGCTTCGGGTGCCCCGCGCCAAACATGCCGTTCACCGCGTTCACCGCCTCGAAAGTCGCGATGTGCGCCAGCCAGGGCGGCCCGATGATGTCGCCCGCCGCGTAGATGCCCTTCACCGAGGTTTGATAATCGTCGCCCACCTTCACGTAGGTCCGATCCAGCTCCACCTGCGCGCCGCGCCCGAGCACACCGTCGATGTTCGCCACCACGCCGATGGCCGAGAGCAGCACCTCCGCCTCGACCTCGGTCTTTTTGTCGCCCTCCACGAGGTCCACCTTCACCGAATCCGGGCCCACCCGGAAGTTTTCGCACTTCGTGTTCAGAAAGGTTTTCACCCCTTGTTTGTCGAAGGATTTGAGCAGGGTTTTCGACACCTCCTCGTCCTCCACCGGCAGCATCTGGGGCAACATCTCCACCAGCGTCACCTGGGTGCCCAGCGCGTTGAAAAAGTAGGCGAACTCCACCCCGATCGCGCCGGCGCCCACGATGATGATGGACTTCGGCTGCTTGCGGGTGGCCAGCGCCTCGCGCGAGGTCATCACCCGCACGCCGTCAAACTCCAGGCCGGGGATGCGGCGCATCTTGCATCCGGTGGCGATGAGGATGTTTTTCGCCTTCAGCAAAGTGCCTTTCTTGTCGCCCTCGGTGATCTCCACCATGCCGGCGGCGGGCACGTGGCCCTTGCCCACGATGTAGTCGATCATGTTCTTGCGGAACAAGAACTCGATCCCCTTCGCCATCTGCGCGGACACCCCGCGCGAGCGGTCCATGACCGCCGCGAAATCGAACGAGACCTCCTTCGCGCTCAGCCCGTAAATCTCGGCCTTCTTCATTTTCACGAAGAGCTCCGCGCTCTTCAGAAGCGCCTTGGTCGGGATGCAGCCCCAGTTTAGACAGGTGCCGCCGGCGCGCTCCATTTCGATGCACGCCACTTTTTTGCCCAGCTGGCCGGCGCGAATCGCGCCCGCGTAGCCCGCGGGCCCGCCGCCGATGACGATCAAATCGTAGTCCGTTGTGGTGTCAGCCATGGTAGAAAATTGAGTCGAATGAGTGCAAAAAAACCGAGCGGGCACCGTCGCCCGCGTCCCCCGCTCCCGCAAGGGCAAAACCGTCTAAAACCCCTCACCGCGAACTACCCCGCCGCGCCCAGCGCCGCTCACACGTCGATCACGTCGCCACCCTGGGCCCGCACCTGCTTCGCCGGACGCCCCCCGGCGGGCGCGCCCGGCCCGCGCCCCCCGCCCGGCGGCTTCGGCAGAAACAGCGTCATCGCGAAATTCGTCAGCCCCACGATCACCGCGCCCCAGAGCGCCGACCAGAACCCATCCACCACGAAGCCCTCCACCAGATTGCCCACCAGCAGGAACAGCAACGCGTTGATCACCACCAGCCCGAGACCCATCGTCAGCACGATAAACGGCAGGCTGAACAACACCAGGATCGGCCGTAGCACCGCGTTGAAAAAGCTCAACAACACCACGACCACGAAGAGCGTAATCCCGTCCGCGCACTCGATCCCGTCCACGAGTTTTTCCGCCAGGGTCACCCCCAGCGCGAGCACCAGCCAGCGCACGATCAACGCGAGAAAAGGACGGCTCTTCATCGCGCGCACCATTCGCCCCGCCCCGCCCGTCGCAACGAAAAACCTCGCCACCGCCGCGCCCGCCCGCGCCATCGTCACCCGTCATGACGACCAAGCAGCGCCTCGACCTCATCGAACGCTACATCCGCGAACATAAATACGCCGACCTGCACACCCTCGCCGCGCGCTGCGAAACTTCGCTCTCCACCGTCCGCCGCGCCCTCGATACCCTCGAGGCCCGAGGCCTGCTCCGCCGGCACCATGGCGGCGCCACCCTGCTGGAGACCGATGAGCGTGCCCGCGAATACGATTTCATCGCCCGCGACCAGCGCCAGGCCGCCGAGAAACACGCCATCGCCCGCCGCATCGCCGACCTCGTCCAGCCCGGCATGACCGTCATCCTCGACGGCGGCACCAGCGTCTACGCCGTCGCCCGCCTGCTCGCCACCAAACGCCTGCAAGTCATCACCAACTCCCTCCCCATCGCCGCGCTCTACGCCGACCTCGGCTCGCTCGAGACCATCGTCACCGGCGGCAGCATCGACAGCCGTCTCGGCGTGCTCGTCGGCCCCCTCTGCGAGCAATCCCTCGGCCAGATCCACGCCGACCTCGCCATCCTCGGCGGCGCCGGCGTCACCGAGGCCGGCGTGTGGAATCACAACGCCCTCATCGTCGCCTGCCAGCGCCGCATGATCGCCGCCGCCGAGCGCACCGTCTTCGCCATCGACGCCTCCAAATTCGGGCGCAAGGCCCTCGCCCTCGCCACGCCCTTCGACCCGCGCCTCACCCTCGTCACCGACCGCCCCCCCGCCCCCGCCGTCGCCGCCGCCATCAAAGCCGCCAAAGCCCGCCTCGAGGTCACCCAGCCCGAATAACGCCCCCCGCGCCCTCCCACGGCCGCCAGACCCCGTCGCAACTCCGCCCCGAGTTGCTTTCCCCTTTTCTAGCTTCATCGGTGTGCCGTGGTCCGCCCTGTTACCTCTTCCCGTCCCGCCAAAACCGCAGCCGCCCCCGCGCCCGAGTGCATCCGCCTGCGCGGCGTGCGTCAGAACAACCTCAAGGGCTTCGACTTGGACCTGCCGCTCGGTCGCTACATCGTCGTTACCGGCCCCAGCGGCGCGGGCAAGAGTTCCCTCGTTTTCGACACGCTCCACGCCGAGGGCCAGCGTCGCTACGTGGAGACCTTCTCCGCCTACACCCGCCAGTTCCTCGACCTGCTCGACAAGCCCAAGGTGGACTCCATCGAGAACATCCGCCCCTCCATCGCCATCGAGCAGACCAACACGGTCAAAACCTCCCGCTCCACCGTCGGCACCATGACCGAGCTGACCGACTACTTCAAAGTCTGGTTCAGCCATGTCGCCACCTGTTTCGACCCCGCCACCGGCCGCCCGGTCGAGGACGACACCCCCGCCAGCATCTGGGAAAAAACCCACGCCACCCACGCCGGCCAGACCCTCGTCCTCGCCTTCAAAATCACCCGCCCCGCCAACCTCACCTGGCCCGAGATCCTCGCCAGCCTCAAAGGCCAATCCTACGTCCGCGCCCTCGTCCCGGAAAGTGGCACGGGCGTCCCGCCCGTGGGCGAGAGGGCGTCCCGCCCCCTCGCCTCCCCCACCGCCCACCGCATCGACGACCTCCTCGCCGACCCCGCCCCGCTCGCCGCCGCCGACCACCTCTTCGTCGCCCAAGACCGCATCACCCTCGCCCCCGAGTCCCGTCTCCGTTTCCTCGAGGCCGCCGAGCAGGCCCTCCATTTCGGCCAAGGCCAACTCCACCTCTACGCCCCCGCTCCTTCCTCCGCGCCTTCAACTTCCGCCCCTCGACTTCAACTCGTGCCCGCAGGCCACTTTTCCCGCGGCCTCCACTCCCCCGAGACCGGCCGCACCTTCCGCCCCGCCACCCCCGCCCTCTTTTCCTTCAACTCCCCCCTCGGCGCCTGCCCCCGCTGCCATGGCTTCGGCCGTATCATAGAAATCGATACCAACCTCGCCATCCCCGACCGCTCCCTCTCCCTCGCCGACGGCGCGATCAAGGCCTGGCAGGGCGAGACCTACGGCGAGTCCTACAAAGACCTCGCCCGCTTCGCCAAAAAAATCGGCCTCCCCCTCCACGTCCCCTTCGCCGACCTCTCGCCCGCCCACCAGCGCCTCGTCCTCGAAGGCGAGCCCGACTACGGCCAACCCGGCCGCGAGTGGCCCCATTCCTGGTATGGCCTCGAAGGCTTCTTCGGCTGGCTCGAGAAAAACACCTACAAGACCCACGTCCGCGTCTTCCTTTCCCGCTACCGCGCCTACAACCCCTGCCCCGACTGCGCCGCCACCCGCCTCCAGCCCGAGTCCCTCTGCTGGAAATGGCAGGGCAAAACCCTCCCCGAACTCTACCAACTCCCCGTCGCCGACCTGCTCGCGCTCCTGCGCGAATCTGAAATTTCAAATCCCAAATCCCAACTCGGCGCAGCCCCCCGCTCCGCCTCCCTCTCCCTCGAATCCATCGAGACTCGCCTGCGCTACCTCACCCAGGTCGGCCTCGGCTACCTCACCCTCGACCGCACCAGCAAGACCCTCTCCGGCGGCGAGACCATGCGCGTCGGCCTCACGTCCTGCCTCGGCACCTCGCTCATCGATACCCTCTTCGTCCTCGACGAGCCCTCCGTCGGCCTCCACCCGCGCGACATTGATCGCCTCCTCGGCATCATCCGCACCCTCGTCGATGCCGGCAACACCGTCGTCGTGGTCGAGCACGACGAATCCATGATCCGCGCCGCCGACCACGTCCTCGAGATCGGCCCCGTCCCCGGTGCCAAGGGCGGCCACCTCGTTTTCCAAGGCGACGTCCCCTCCCTCCTCGCCGACCGCGCCTCCCTCACCGGCGCCTACCTCTCCGGCCGCCGATCCATCGCCACCCCGCCCACCCGCCGCCCGGTGGCGGCGATTTCAAATCTGAAATCCGAAATTTCAAATCCCGCCCCCCCCTGGCTGACCTTCACCGACGCCACCAAACACAACCTCCACAACGTCACCCTCCGCCTCCCCCTCCACCGCTTCGTCGCCCTCTCCGGCGTCTCCGGCTCGGGCAAATCCACCCTCCTCGACAAAGTCATCCACCAAGGCCTCCTCGCCAAGCGCCACCAGCTCACCGAGGACGCCGCCCAGATCGCCTCCATCACCGGCGACGAGGCCTTCACCGAGATCGTCCTCGTTGACCAGTCTCCCCTCTCCCGTACCCCGCGCTCCAACCCCGCCCTCTACACCGAGGCCTGGGACCTCATCCGCGACCTCTACGCCAAGACCCCCGCCGCCCTCGCCGCCGGCTACAGCTCCTCCTCCTTCTCCTTCAACGCCGGCGACGGCCGCTGCGACCACTGCCAGGGCCTCGGCTACGAACGTGTCGAGATGCAGTTCCTCTCCGACGTCTTTGTCCCCTGCCCCGTCTGCGAAGGCCGCCGCTTCAAGCCCGAGGTCCTCGCCATCACCCACCAGGGAAAATCCGTCGCCGACCTTCTCAACACCTCCGTCAGCGACGCCCTCGACCACTTCGCCCCCCAGCCCGCCATCCTTGCCCGCCTCGCCGTCCTCGCCGAGGTCGGCCTCGGCTACCTCACCCTCGGCCAGCCCCTCAACACCCTCAGCGGCGGCGAAGCCCAGCGCCTCAAACTCGTCAAATACCTCACCGGCTTCACCGCCGCGCACAGCGCGCCGGCATCTCAAATCTCAAATCTCAAATCCCAGATTCCAGCAGGAGCCCTGCTCCTCCTCGACGAGCCCACCACCGGCCTCCACCGCCACGACGTCGCCCGCCTCCTCCAGGTTCTCCAGGCCCTCGTCGATCGCGGCCACAGCCTGATCGTGATCGAGCACAACCTCGACGTGCTCAAATCCGCCGACTGGCTCATCGAGGTCGGCCCCGAGGCCGGCTCCGGCGGCGGCCACATCGTCGCCGAAGGCACCCCCGAGCAGGTCGCCCGCGCCCGCACCGCCACCTCCCCCTACCTCGCCGAAGCCCTCGCCCCGACGTCCGACACCTCCGCCGACCTCCTCGCCGCCGAGCCGTCCGTCCCATCCGGAATCTCAAAATCAAAATCTCAAATCTCAAATCCCCCGCAGGCCTGCCTGCGGCTCGAAGGCGCCCGCGAAAACAACCTCAAAAACATCTCCCTCTCCATCCCCCACCGCCAGCTCAACGTCGTCACCGGCGTCTCCGGCTCCGGCAAGAGCACCCTCGCCTTCGACATCATCTTCGCCGAGGGCCAGCGCCGTTTCATGGATTCCATGAGCGCCTACGCCCGCCAGTTCGTCGAGCAGATGCCCCGCCCCGCCATCGACCGCCTCACCGGCATCCCGCCCACCGTCGCCATCGAACAACGCATCACCCGCGGCTCCCGCAAGAGCACCGTCGCCACCATCACCGAGGTCGCCCAATACCTCCGCCTCCTCTACGCCCGCCTCGGCGTCCAGCACCACCCCGACACCGACCGCCCCGTCCAGCCCCTCTCGCCCCCGCAGCTCAAAAAACTCCTCGCCAAGGTCCTCGCCACCCCCGAGGCCCAAAAAGCCAAACACCTCTACCTCTGCGCCCCCCTCATTCGCGGCCGCAAAGGCCACCACCAGCCCATCGCCACCTGGATCGAGGACCACGGCTACGAACTCATGCGCGCCGACGGCCGCGTATTCCCCGTGAGCGCCTTCGAGAAACTCGACCGCTACGCCGAGCACGACGTCGAAGTCATCGTCGCCGACTTGGCTGAGTCGAAGAGTCGGGGAGCCGAAAAGTCGATCAAACCGTCCGGCACCAAGCGAAAATCCGCCGACGCCTCCGATACCGAAAGCTCCTCGGCTCCTCGACCCCTCGACCCCTCGACCGCCCTCACCGAGGCGTTGCGCCTCGGCAAGGGCAGCTGCTTCCTGCTCACCGCCAAAGGCGCCGTCCTTTCCTGGTTTTCCACCACCCGCACCGATGCCGAGACCGGCGAGAGTTTCCCCGAGCTCGACCCCAAACATTTCTCCCACAACTCCCCCCGCGGCTGGTGCCCCACCTGTCGCGGCCACGGTCGCGTCTTCCCCTGGATGCTCGTCCCCGACGACGACACCAAAAACGACGACGACCCCGCCGCCCGCCTCCGCGCCTTCGGCATCGACTCCGAGGACGACGTCGCCGCCACCGGCACCCCCTGCCCCGACTGCAAAGGCCAGCGCCTCGCCCGCATCCCCCGCGCCGTGAAGCTACACTTCGAGGGCAAACACCCCCCGCTCTCGCTCCCCCAGCTCCTCGCCGCCACCCCCGCCAGCCTTATCCGCAGCCTCGACCAACTGGAGCTCGACGACCGCGGCCGCGCCATCGTCCAAGACATCATTCCCCAGATCCGCGAACGCCTGAAATTCCTCGACCACGTCGGCCTCGGTTACCTCAGCCTCGACCGCCCCACCGATACCCTCAGCGGCGGCGAGGCCCAGCGCATCCGCCTCGCCGCCCAGCTCGGCACCAACCTCGCCGGCGTGCTCTACGTGCTCGACGAGCCCTCCATCGGCCTGCACGCCCGCGACAACGACCGCCTCATCGAGACCCTCCAGGCCCTGCGCGACAAAGGTAACACCCTCCTCGTGGTCGAGCACGACGACGAGCTCATGGAGCGTTGCGACCGCCTCATAGACCTCGGCCCCGCCGCCGGCATCCACGGCGGCGAAATCCTCGCCGAGGGCACCCCCGCCGAGGTCAAACGCATCGAAAAATCCCTCACCGGCCAATACCTCAGCCGAGGCATCAAACACCCCCTGCGCGGCGCCTACCGCCCCCCCCCCCCCCCCCCCC
>JBBRHC010000006.1:0-26863 GCA_038223295.1 Opitutales bacterium | reverse complement strand
ATCTACCTGGCGGGCAGTTTCGTCACCGTGGTCGGCGGAGCCGACGTGCTCACCTTGCGCGGCTCCTTCGAGTTCAGCGCCGGCGCGGGTTTGATCGCGGTGCGGGTCTTCGCGGTGGTGAAGGTCGGCCCGCTCGACGCGCTGCGCCTCGACGGGGCGTTCAACATTCTCTCGTCCGGTGTTGCCGGCTCGCTCGCCCTCACGTTGCCGGGTGGCGCGGCGGCGGCCGACGGCACGGGCTACGCCTTCTCCGGCTCTTTTCTGCTGGAGATCAACACCACGGCCAACGCGGTCACGCTGGCCAACGCCCGCCAGCGCCTCAGCTCCGCCACCGGCCAGGTTCTCCCCGGCCAGTTTGAGAGCGTCACCGTCGCGGGGCGCAGCTTCGCGGTCGTGGTCACCGGGCGGCTGGCCCTGAGCGTCTCCGGCAGCGGTTTCGATCTGTCCGGCCGCTTTGAGATCCGCCTCTCCGCCGCCGAGCTGGCGGTGTCCGCCGTCGCGGTGCTGGACCTCAGCGTCTCGGGCACGCGGATTTTTAGTTTCAACGCTTCCGGCGCGCTCGCGATCAGCTCGGCCGGCGTCGCGGCCCGGCTCGCGCTCACCCTCCAGGCCGGCGGCGGCCCGGCCTCGTCGCTCGGCTTTTCCGTCAGCGCCTTGTTTGTCTTTGAGGTCAACACCACCGGCGCGGCGCGCGCCTTGATCGCGGGCGTGAACGTCGGTCTCCCCGCCGGCCCTTATCTGCGGGTCGCGATGACCGGAGACCTGCTGGTGGGCGGCTTTACCTTGAGCGGAAGTTTCGACTTCACCGCCTCCGCCGGCCTCGTCTCGATCACCGCCGATCTTTCGTTCGAGCTGCGGGTCGGCGGGCAACGGGTATTCTCCTTCTCGGGCGAGGGCGCGCTCCAGATCACCAGCCGCGGCATCGCGGGTTTTCTGAATGTCTCCTTCGGCGGCGGCGCCGCGTCGGCGCTCGATTTCTCCGTCTCCGGCGCGACGTTGGCCTCCCTTCGCATCAACACCACCGGCCAGGCGATCGAGCGCATCGGCACCCGCCCAGTGAACCTGGCCGGCGGCCCCGCCTTCGCGGAGGTCAGCTTCACCGCCACCTTCACGATTTTCGGGGCGGAGTTTGTCGGCATCTTCGCCGCCCGCGTCGCGACCGATGGCGTGCAGATCGCGGCCGCCGCCACCCTCGATCTTCGGGTGGACGGCGTGCGCATCCTCCGTCTGCGCGTCGAGGGCGCCTTCCTCGTCAACAGCTCCGGCATCGCGGCCAAGATCGTCGCCTCGGTCACGGCGGGCACGGCGTCCGCGCTCGGGTTCACCTTCGCCGCGACCTTCACCCTCGAGCTCAACACCACCGGCTCCTTCATCAGCCGCATCGCCGGCCAGTCGGTGAATCTCGCCGCCGGTCCCTACCTGCGCATCGCGGCGGTCGGCTCGCTCACCATCCTGGGCGACTACACCATCGAGGGAGCGTTCGTGATCCGCATCACCACGACGCGCATCGACCTCGATCTCACCGGCACGATCAACGTCGGGCCCTTTGCCAATCTCTCGGTTGACGGCGCGGTGCGTATCTCCGGTGCCGGTATCGTGGTGGTGCTCGACCTCCAGGCCGGCGCGCGGGTGGCGCGCAGTGCGACGGGCTTCTCCTTCGACGCCCGTTTCCGGCTGGAGATCAACACCACCGCGAACTCGGCGGACATCGTCCGCATCCGGGTAAACGGGACCACCGGAGCGATCATGAACGGCGGCTTCAACGTCGCCATCCCGGCCCAGACCGTGCGGGTGTTTGTCGCCGGATCGCTCAAGGTGAACGGAAACTCCAATCTCTTCCAAATCCACGGCTCCTTCACGCTCACCGTCGCCTCGAACCGTCTGCAGATCGAATTCAACGCCGGGTTCAACCTATTCGGGCAAACACTCAGTGTCGAAGGCTCGGGTGGGATCTACTTCGGCTCCAACCCCGGCGTGTCGCTCCGCCTCGTCCTGGCGCTGGGCTCCGACAACACCCCCTCCTTGTCCGTGCTGGGTCGCTTCACCCTCGGCGGCACCTTCCGCCTGGAACTCAACACCCGCTCCGTCACCAGCGATGGCGTGTCGCGCAATACCGCGCGCATCGCGGTGAGCGGCGCGCGCCTGAGCCTCCCGGGCTTCACCTTGAGTGGTTCGCTCAGCATCGGGGTTTCAAACGGCGTCTTCTCCGTCACCGTGCCGTCCTCGGATCCGCTCACCGTCAGTCTGTGGGATGTCGGCACCGTGTCCTTCTCCGGCAGTTTCCGCTCGGACGGTTTCCTCTCCCTCACCGGCTCGATTGATGTGCGGGTGGGCAACAACAACCTCGGTATCCGCGGCACGATCACCGCCTCGTTCACCATCTCCGGCGGCTCGGTCTCCTTTTCCGCGCGGGTCGGCGTCACCGCCACCACTTCCCTCGGCAACCCCAACCTCGGCACCTTGACGATCAACTCGAACGGAGTGATTCGCTTCAGTGTCCTCGGCTTCGGGATCAAGGTCGACTTCCGCAACTTCTCCATCTCGTGGGACGGCCCGGTCGCGGGCGCCACCATCGTGTTCGACGCCAACCGCAACGGCCGCGCCGACCTCGGCGAGCCCCTCTCCCTGACCAACGACCTCGGCGAGTTCGTTTTCGAGGCCGACCTCCTCGCCTTCGACACCAATGGCAACGGCTTCATCGACGCCACCGAGGGCGATCTGCTCAGCATCGGCGGCATCGACATCACCACCGGCCTCCCCGTCTTCGGCGTCACCCGCTCCTCCGCCTCCGGCGTCGGCTCGTTCCTCTCCCTCTCCATCAGCCCGCTGACCAGTCTGGTCGTCGCGGTGCGCGAGCTGGGCTTCACCCCGACGCAGGCCATCGAGCTGGTCCGCACTCGCTTCCTGCTGGCCAAGGCGGGCGAACTGCCCTTCGACCTCAACCTCATCTTCCCGCTCGAGGGCGCCTTGCTCGGTGAAAGCGATTCCCTCGCCCTGCTACGCCGCACCACCCTGCTGCCCAACACCGCCGCGCCGCTCGCCGCCTTGCTCGACGCCGCGTCCGCCGCGCTGGATCGTGACGCCGCCACCAATCTCGCCTACCGCGCCATCGCGCTCACTTTGCTCGACGGTCCGGTCCTCGATCTCACCGACGCCGCGGATCTCGGCGCCATCCTCGCCACCGCCGCCGAGATCGGCGGCGTGACCCTCGATCCCGTGCTCGCCGCCGCCGTGGTCGCGGCAACCGCCAATGCCAACGCCAGCTTGCTCGCGCTCGATCCGCGCCTCGGCGGCCCCGGCTTCGTCGCCGCCGTGATCCGCCACCAGCTCGTTTCGCAGGGCGAGATCGCCGCCGCCGCCACATCCGGCGACACCGGCCGCCTTCGCGTGCTGGCCGGTGCGGCCGGCCTCGACGCCGCGCTGGCCGGCGTCGAGCCGCCCCCGTTCGACTACGCCGCCGTGCCGCGCGCCGGAGCGTTCGATCCGGCGACCCTGGCCGGGCCGGACGGGCGCATCCGCTTCGCGCTCACCGATGACGCGCCCGTGTTCTCCGAGGACGGCCGGTCCGCCACCGCCCGCCTGCGCGCCGATCCGTCCGAGCTCGGCCTCGGCGTGCAGGCGGTGGTCGAGACCATCACCCTCGCGTTCGCGCCCGGCGTCATCCCGCCCGCCCGGCTCGAGTTGCGCACCTCCGCCGACGGCTTTGGCCGGATCGTCGCGACCCTGGAACCGGTATTCGATTCCGATGCCTTCGCCGCCTTCGCGACCTATCGCCTCGCCAGTCCGCTCGCGTTGCCCGCCGGTGGGCTACAGGTGCGTGTGACCGCCCTCGGCGGCGGCGGACTCGGGCCGCTGGCCGTCGGCGGCGCGGGTTTCTTGCTCGGCGATTTCTCCGGGCGCATGGCCACCTATCTGGCCGGCGGCGTCGGCACCCTGGCCGACTTCCTCGCCGCCGACGGCCGGGCGCGCGTCTCCGCCCTGGCGCGTTCGGGCGCGTTGGCTCCCGTCAGCGCCCGCGCGTCATCGACTTCCGCCGCCGCGCTGGCCGACGCCGCCACCCTCCTGGATCGCGCGCCCTCGCCCCTTACCCGCCTCACCGCCGCCTACGACGCGCTTTACGCCGGGCTCTAAGTCCCTGGCCAAGGACGTCGCGCGTGTTTTTGCAAAAAATCTGGCACTCCCGGGTTGCGGACTTGGCCGTCGTTTGCACAGGAATTACCCTCACGGCCAGCCCACGAATTTACATCGTCCCATGATTAATCGCTTCCTTGCCCTCCGATTCCTGTTCTGGGTTTTCGCTCCGCTGGTCGGGTTTGCCGCCACCCCCGCCCCGATTTCGATCACCCTGGAACAGACGATTGGTCGGGTGGTGGATCATAATCTCCGCGTCCGGGCCGAGAAACTGAATCTCTCCGCCGCCCGGAGCGAGGCGCGGGCCGAGGCCGGTCTTTTCGAGCCGGAGTTCGTCGCCTCCTTCGGCCGCGAAGCCAACCGCCGCCAAAATACCCGCGAGCGTTTCCTCAGCCAGGGCGCGAGCGTGTTTGACGAGGAGAACGAGATCTCGACCGCCGCCATCGAGGCCACCCTGCCACCCGGCACCCTCTTGCGCGTCGGCGGCCAGACTCGCCGCCTGTCCAACAACCTCCAGATCACCGGTAACGAGGAGTTCGAGAGCTTCGCGGGCGTCAACCTCACCCAGCCTTTGCTCAAGGGCGCCGGTGTAAAGGCCACCCTCGCCCAGCTCCGCCTCGCCACCGCCCGCAGCGAGGTCGTGCTCCACGAAACCCGCCGCCAGCTCGCCGCCATCCTTTCCCAGGCCGAGCTCGCCTACTGGGATCTCGCCCGCGCCGTCGCGGAGGACGAGCTGCGCTAGGGTTCGCTCACCATCGCGGAGACGATCCTCACCGACAACCGTGCCCGAGTGGAGGCCGGTCGCATGTCCGACCTAGAGGTGCGCCGCGCCGACGCCGGCCTCGCGCTCCGCCGCGCCCAGGCCCTCGAATCGCGTCAGCGGGTGATCGATCTGTCGTCTTTGCTCCGCGTTTACTTTGGCGAGGTCGAGACTGCCGATGCGCCAAGCTTTCAACCGGTGGACGCGCTTGATCTGCCCCCGCCGGCGCTCGATCTCGCCACCAGCCGCACCACCGCCCTGCTTTGCCACCCGGGCTACCTCGCCCGCCGCGCCGAGCTCGTCCAGGCCGGCCACCGGCTCGACTACGCCCGCAACCAACGCCTGCCCCAGCTCGATCTCAAGGCGAGCTACGGCTACAACGGCCTCGACCGCGACTTCGCCGGCTCCTGGAACACGGTGTGGGACGATAACTTCACCTCCTGGTATATCGGCGCCGAGCTGCGCGTGCCGATCTTCGGCGGAGTGCGCGACCGCCGCCTGCTCGGCGCCGCCCGCGCCCGCCTCAGCGCCGCCGAACTCGAGCTGCTCTCCACCGAGATCGAGATCGGCAACCTGCTCAACGTATTGATCAAACGCATCCGCAGCCAGGAAACCCAGATCGCGGGTTACCAAATCGCCGCCGACGTCGCCCAGACCGTGCTCGACGCCGAACTCCAGGCGCTGGACTCGGGCAGCAGCGATTCGCGCCGCGTGCTCGATTCCGAGCAGGATGTTTTCGACGCGCGCGCCACCGTGCTCGGCGCGCGCGCCGACTACCGCCGCAGTTTGGTCGAATTTACCACTTTGGAGGGCACCTACCTGCGGAGCCGTTCCACCGATCTGCTCGATCAGACGGAGAAACCCGCCTTTTTCCGCCTTACACTTTGATGCGCGTCCGCGTTTGCCGGCCATGATCCGGGGCCTCGTGGCGACGCCTTCCCCCTTGGTGTCCCGTCGTCGTTCGTTTTAATACCCCCCCATGCCTTTCGCCCGTTCGTCCGCGCCGCGTTTTGTCCTGATAATCTGGATACTCTTTTTCGTCGCCGGGGCGCGCGCCCAGCCGGTCGGCGTGGTCGAGCCGGTGCGGGAGGAAACCCTCGCCGCCGTCGTCGTCGGCCGGGTCGCCCGCCTGCACGTGGAAGAGGGCTCGGTGGTCAAGGCCGGCGACCTGCTGCTGGAGTTTGATTCCGAGGCGGAGAAGCTCGACCTGCCCGCCGCCGCCTCGTGCTGGAGAGCACGGCCGAGCTGGAACTTGCCCGACAGCGCGAGAAAATCGCCGACACCGAGTTTCGCGCCACCGCCAAGCTGCGCGAGACCACCCGCTCGGTCAGCCAGGAGGAGCTCAACCGCAAGGAGCTCGAGGCCGGCCTCGCCGCCGCCGAGCGCGAGCAGTTGGGGCGCCGCGAGGAGATCGAGGCGCTGGAGGTGCGGCTCGCCGAGGAGGCGCTGGCCCGCCGCCTGATTCGCGCGCCGGGCGACGGCGTCGTCACCTTTGTCCACCTCGCGGTCGGCGAGGTCGCCGACGCGCGCCAGC
The DNA here is from genome assembly GCA_038223295.1 of Opitutales bacterium. Taxonomy (GTDB): domain Bacteria; phylum Verrucomicrobiota; class Verrucomicrobiia; order Opitutales; family Opitutaceae; genus IMCC26134_A. The sequence continues at coordinate 20,438 of JBBRHC010000006.1, read as the reverse complement.
CCCTGGTCCACGTGGTGGACATCGCGCGCTGCACCTGGGTGGCCAACATCGAGGCCGCCGTCGCCGCGCGGCTCCGGGTCGGCGCGACCGCCCGGCTGCGGTGCGATGCGCCGGACGGCCCGGTCGAGGTGGAGGGCGTGGTGGACTACATCGCGCCGTTGCTCGACGCGGGCAGCGGCCTGCAACGCGTGAAAGTCGGTTTCGCCAATCCGGATGCCCGGGTGACCCCGGGGGTCACCGCCACGCTGCTCCCGCCCTGAGTGCCCGCCCGATGTCGCCCGATCTCGCCCGCCGCCTCGCCGCCCTTCGTTCCTGCGCCGAGGCCCCCGCCGCCTTCTGGTCCGCCTTTCTTGGCGTGCTCACGGAGGCCGCCGGGGCGGGCTCCGCCCATCTGTATCGACTCGCGCCGCCGCCCGACGATCCGGCCGCGCCCGCCCTCTGGCGCAGGCTCGCCGCCCAGCCCGCCCGCGGGGCCGCGCCGGGCGGCGCGCTCGAGGCCTGCGCCGCCGCACCGGTCACGCCCGGGGCCGAGCTGGTCGCCCTGCCCGGGCCGCAATGGGCGTTCGTGCTGCGCCTGCACACCGGCGAGGACGGGGCCGCGCCGGTGGTTTTGTTGCCACTGGGGGAGCGGTCGCGCGCGGAGGCGGAGGCCGCCCTGCCGTTTTTGCTCCTCGCCGCCGACACGCCCGCGCTTTACCTGCGGCACCACCGGCAGACCGGCGCGCACCGCGAGACGGAGGTGTTTGCCGGCGCGCTCGATTTGCTCGCGCTGCTCAACCGGGAAACGCGTTTCGCCGCCGCCGCCTTGCTGGTCTGCGACGAGCTTTCGCACCGCCTCCACGCCGACCGCGTGAGCCTCGGCTGGCTCGAATCCGGCGACCTGGTGAAAGTCCGCGCGCTCAGCGGGGCGGACAAATTTGATCGTCGCACCGAGGCGTTGCGCGCGCTCGAGCTCGCGCTCGAAGAGTGTCTCGATCAGGACGCGGCCCTCGTGTTTCCCGCGCCCGACGGGGCCGAGACCATCGGGCGCGACCACGCCGCCTACGCCGCGCTCGCCGGGGCGGGCGGTCTGCTCTCCGTGCCGCTGCGGATCGATGGGCGCGCCGTCGCGGTATTGCTGGCCGAGCGCGCCGCGCCTTTCGGCGAGGACGAGATCGCGACCCTGCGCGTGCATGCCGACCAGGTCGCGCGCCGCCTCTCCGATCTGCGCGGGCACGACCGCCCCTGGCCGATGCGGGCCGCCGCGCGGGTCCGCCGTTGGGCCGCGACGTGGGCCGGCCCGCGTCACACCACGGCCAAACTGGTGGCGGTGGTGGGCGCGCTGTTGTTGCTCATCCTCGTCTTTGGCCAATGGCCCTACCGGGTGAAGGCGCCCTTTGTCCTGCGCAGCGATCAGGTCGTCTATGTCACCGCGCCCTTCGACGGTTATCTCGCCGAGGCGCCCGCCAGCCCGGGCGACGTGGTCGGCCCGACCGACGTGCTGGCGCGTTTCGACACCCGCGAGCTCCTGCTGGAGGAATCCGCCGCGCTCGCCGACCAGACGCGTTACCTGCGCGAGGCCGAGCGCGCCCGCGCCCGCGACGAGCTCGCCGAGCTGCGCATCGCCGAGGCCCAGTCCGCCCAGTCCGCCGCCCGGCTGGAGCAGGTGCGCCACCGCCTCGCCCGCGCCGCGCTGACGGCGGGCTTCGCCGCCACCGTGGCCGAGGGCGACCAGCGCCGCCGCCTCGGCGCGCCGGTGCGGGCGGGCGACGTGCTGTATCAGGTGGCGCGCCTCGACACCCTCTCGGTCGAGGCCCAGGTGGACGAGCGCGACATCCACGAGATCGTGGTCGGCGCGCGGGTGACGGTCGCCTTTGAAAGCCGGCCCTCCGAAACCTTTGCCCTCGTGGTCGAGCGGATCGAGCCCTCGGCCCGGCCCACCGCGCAGGGCAACGTTTTCCACGTGCGCTGCCGGATCGAGGGCGCGCCCGCCGACTGGTGGCGCCCCGGCATGGGCGGCGTGGCGATAATCCGCGTCGGCTGGCGCGGCCTGCTCTGGATCTTCACCCACCGCACGGCCGACTACCTCCGCCTGCACTGGTGGTTCTGGTAACCACGGAACGGATACACCCCGCGCATGGCCGTCTTCTCCGATTCCTGGCACCGCGTCGCGCCCCTGCGCGTGGCGCTCCGTCCCCGGGTGCGCGTCCACCGCCAGACCATCCGCGGCGAGCGCTGGTTCGTGCTGCACGATCCGCTGGCCAACCAGTTTTTCCGGGTGCGGCGGGCCGCCTGGGCGGTGATCGGCCGCTGCGACGGCCGGCGCACCCTCGACGCGCTCTGGCGCGAGGCGCTGGAGCGCGATCCCGACCAGGCCCCCGGCCAGCCCGAGCTGGTGCAGCTCCTCGCCCAGCTGCACGCGGCCAACCTCGTCGCCGCCGACGTGCCGGCCGACACCCGCCAGGTCTTCGAGCGCCAGCGCAAACGCTCCCGCCGCGAGCTGACGGGGCGGCTGCTCGGCATCATGTTCGCGCGCTTCCCGCTGCTGAACATCGATCCCTTCCTGCGCCGCGCGCCGCCGCTGGTCGGCTGGGTGTTTTCCAAGCCCGGTTTCGCGCTCTGGCTGATCCTGGTCGGCCTGGGCCTGAAGAGCGTGGCGGACCATTTCCCCGCGCTGGCCGACCAGAGCCAGGGCGTGCTCGCGCCGGGCAATCTGCCGCTGCTTTACCTTGCGATGGTCGGTCTGGCCCTGTTGCACGAGGCCGGGCACGCCTTCGCCTGCCGGCGCTTCGGCGGCCAGGTGCCGACCCTCGGGGTGATGTTGTTGATCTTCACTCCGCTGCCCTACGTGGACGTCACGTCGTGCTGGTCGTTTCGCGAGCGCCGCCACCGCCTGCCGGTCGGCGCGGCCGGCATGTTGACCGAGCTCGCGGTCGCCTCCGTGGCGGCGCTGGTCTGGGCGCGGACCGGACCGGGCGTGGTCAACACCCTGGCGTTCAACCTCATGTTTCTGGCGTCGGTCTCGACCCTGTTGTTCAACCTCAACCCGCTGCTGCGCTTCGACGGCTACTACCTGCTCTCCGACGCCGCCGGCCTGCCCAACCTCTACACCCGCGCCCAGCTCCAGGTCCGCCACCTCTGGGAGCGCCACGCGCTCGGTTTGCCCCGCTCCGAATCGCCCGCGCAGGACCGGCGCGAGGCGGTCTGTCTCACCGTCTATGGCATCGCGAGCGCGGTGTATCGGGTGGTGTTATCCGCCGGCATCATCCTGTTCGTGGCCGGGCGCTTCTTGCTGCTCGGCGTCCTGATGGCGCTGTTCTGCGCGGTGGTCTGGGGCCTCGTCCCGCTCTGTCGCGGTATTCATTATCTGGCGACCAGTCCGGCGCTGGATCGCCGGCGCGGCCGGGCCTGGGGCGGGGTCGCGCTCGCGTGTGGCCTGCCGCTGCTGCCGCTCGCGCTGTTGCCGGTCCCGCGCGTGTTTGTCGCGCCCGGCGTGGTCGAGGCCGAGCCCTACGCTCTGGTTGTCGCGGAGGCGCCCGGCGTGGTGGCCGAGATCCTCACTCCGGCAGGCGCGCGGGTGGTCGAGGGCCAGGCCCTGCTGCGGCTGGAGAACCCCGGCCTGCTGATCGAGCGGCGCGCGGCGGAGGCGCGGCGGGCGGAGGCGGCCGCGCGGGTGCGCGCCAGCCTGCGCGACGGCGCGGCGCAGCTCTCCACGGCGCGGCGTTACCTGGAGGCGGTGGAGCGCCAGGCGGGGTTTCTCGAACAACAGGTCGCGGCCCTCACGGTCCGCGCGCGGCGCGACGGCGAGTGGGTGGCGCCGGGGCTGGAGAACCGGCCGGGCATGTTTCTGGCCCGCGGCGCGGCGGTGGGTGAGATCGTCGGCGAGGGCCGGGCGAGCTTCGTCGCCGTGGTGCCGCAGGGGCGCTCGGCCGCGCTCTTCTCGGCCGAGGCTCCGCTGCGCGGGGTGAAGCTGCGCCTGCGCGGCCGCTCCGACATCACGCTGCGCGAGGCCGCGCCGGAGATCCTGCCCGGCGAGCGGCTGCAACTGCCCTCGCCCGCGCTCGGCTGGCGCGGCGGCGGCCCGGTGGCGGTGCGCGAGGACGACCCCGACGGCGTGAGCGCCCGCGAGCCGTTTTTTGTCGTGCGCATGACTCTGCCCCCGGACGACGCGCCGGGGGGGCTGCACGCGTTTCACGGCCAGACCGGACGCCTGATGCTGGTGCAGCCGCCCGCCCCGGTGTTGACCCAGGCCCGGGATGCGCTGGGCCGCCTCCTGCAAAGGCGTTTTCAACTCTGACCGCTCGCGCCGCCACCGCCATGCACGCCGCCCTCGCGCTCGAACTCGAGCATCGCACCGCGCACCTGCCGCCGGCCCCGCCGCTGTGGCGCGGGCTCGACGCGTGGGCCCACGACTGGATCGGCCGGCGGCGCCGGCGCCCGGCCCGCACCCGTGACGCGTGGGCGGTCGAGGCGCGGGTGGCGGGCGAGGTTTTCGCCGCCGCCGCCGGGTTTTCCGAAGAGGAGCTGGTCGCCCGCCTCCGGGCCGGCCGGGCCGGGTGGCGGCGACGGCCGGCGGCGCGCGCGGGGCGACGGGCCGAGGTGCTCGGCTGGGTGGCGGAGGCGGCGCGCCGCACCACCGGGCTGGCGGCGCACCCGGTGCAATTGATGGCGGCGCTCGGGCTCGACGACGGCGCGCTGGTCGAGCTGGCGACCGGAGAGGGCAAGAGTCTGGCGGCGGCGCTGGCGGCCGTGCTCGCGGCCTGGACGGGCCGGCCCTGTCACCTCGTGACGGTGAACGACTACCTCGCCGCGCGCGACGCGGCGGGGTTTAAGGCGTTTTATTCCCTCTGCGGCCTCACCGTCGCGGCGGTGTCGGGTGCGCACGGGGCCGAGGAGCGGCGGGCCGGGCACGCGGCGGAGGTGACCTACACCACGGGCAAGGATTTGCTGGCGGATTTTTTGCGCGACCGGCTGGCGCTCGGCGCGGTGGCGGAGCCGGAGCGGCGCTTGTTGCGTCGTTTGCGGGGCGGGCCGGATTGTCGGCGGGCGGGCTGCGTGTTGCGCGGGCTCGGCGCGGTCATCGTGGACGAGGCGGACAGCGTGTTGATCGACGAGGCGGTGACGCCGCTGATCATCTCGCGCCGGCGCGATGACCCCGCGCTGGCCGAGGCCTGCGCGGCGGCCACACGGGTGGCGGACGAGTTGACGGCGGGCCCGGATTACGTGGCGCATGCGCGACGTCGCGACATCCGGTTGCGTCCGGCGGGGCGGGCGGGCGTGACGCGGCGGGCGGCGGAGTTTCCCGCGGTGTGGCGCGGGGCGGCGCGGCGCGAGGAGCTGGTCGAGCGCGCGCTGGAGGCGCGGGAGTTTTTCCAACGCGGCCGGCACTACGAAGTGCAGGACGGGCGGGTGGTGATCGTGGACGAGTTCACCGGTCGCCTGATGCCCGGGCGCACCTGGCGGGAGGGTTTGCACCAAGCGATCGAGGCCCGCGAGGGGCTGGAGGTGACGCCGCCGACCGAGACGGTGGCGCGCCTGAGTTTTCAGCGTTTTTTCCGGCTCTTTCCGCGCCTTGCGGGCACGAGCGGCACGGCGGCGGAGGCGGCGGGCGAGATCTGGCGCATCTACGGGTTGCCGGTGGTGGCGCTGCCCACCCACCGGCCGCGCCGGCTGACGGTGCGGGAGCCGAGGGTGTTCGGGAGCGAGGGGGAAAAGTGGGACGCGGTGGTGGCGCTGGTCCGCGAGCGACGGGCGGAGGGCCGGCCGGTGCTGGTCGGGCTGCGGAGCGTGGCGGCGTGCGAAGCGCTGGCCGCCCGGCTGGAGCGCGAGGGCATCGCGCATCAGGTGCTCAACGCGCTGCGGCATCGCGAGGAGGCCGAGATCATCCGGCGCGCGGGCGAGGCGGGGCGGGTGACGCTGGCGACCAACATGGCCGGGCGCGGCACGGACATCCGCCTGGGCGAGGGGGTGTCCGAGGCGGGTGGCCTGGTCGTCATCGGCACGGAGAGGCACGAGTCGGGCCGCATCGATCGCCAGCTCACCGGGCGCGCGGGGCGGCAGGGCGATCCCGGCGAGGCGGTGTATTTCACCAGCCTGGGCGACGAGCTGGCGCGCCGACATTTGCCCGAGTGGTGGCGACGCGCGGCGGAGCGGTGGGGCGGAGGAGCCGCCAGCCTGCGCCTGGCGCAGTGGCTGGCCGAACGTCAGTCGGCGCAGGCGCGCAAGCGGGTGCTGACGGAGGACGAGCGGCTGGACGAGTCGCTCGCGCTGGCCGGCCGCGGGGTGGGTTAGCCCAGGCCGGGCTTGCGGGGGGGCGGGAAAAAGCGTGTGGGTGTTCGGGCTGACGATGCGGCGGACGGATGGAATGGTTTGAGTCGTTACGTTTTACAAAATGGCCCCCATCGGGTGGCACTCGAATCTTCGACGGTCGAAAGCCCGAAGCGCACATTGACCTGGCTTACGCGTTGTTTACGCCGGTGGATCGCATGAACACCTCCCGCCGCCTCCGCCTCGTTGTCGCCTTCGCGCTGGTCTCCGCCAGCGCCTCGTTTTCCTTTGCCGGCACGGCGGAGGATGTCGCCCGCGCCGCCGCCATCGTGCAGCGCATGATGGAGCTGAACCACAAGTTCGCCGCCTACAACGTGGCGCTCGAAGCGCCCGCCGCGCTTGATGGCGCGAAGGGTAAATACTTTCTGCCGATCAACGCCAACGGCGCGCTGACCGGCTGGGCGGAGAAGGCGCTCGTCGCCCAGGTCGGCAACATCGCGGGCGAGCAAGCCGGGGCGGCGGCGGGCAAAGGTCTCGCGAGCGTCCTCCCGGGCGGAGGACTCGCGAGCGGGTTTTTGAAAAAAAAGGGCAAGGAATCCGGCGCGATGCTCGCGCTTGGCGGCACGGAATTCGTGAAGAAAAACACCGCGCTCTCGTTTGATTCCATCGAGGCCTACGCGGTCTATTTGCATGCCAGGGCGGGCCAGGGCGCGGACTACTCCAGGGCCGTGCAGGCCGCGATCGCGCTCTATCCCGATCTGGAAAAAACGTACGCGTCCAGCATCCAGGCCGCCTTTGACGCCGCCATGAAGGTGGCGACCGCGACGAAGGCCGCCAAGGAGGCCGAGGCCGCGAAACTCGCCGCCGAGGCGGCGGCGAAGGCGACGCCGACCGGCGCGACGACCACGACCACGGTGACGACCCCCACCGTCACCACCACGCCGGCGCCGGCCGCGACCGCGACGGCCCCCGCCCTCGCCACCCCGTGAGCGAGGACCTCTGGCTGCCCGGGCTGCGCACGGCGGGCGTGCTGCACTTCGTCACGGTGGCGCTCGCCTGGGTGACGCCCGTCCCGCGCGGATGGGACGCCGGCCTGGCCGCGCTCTCGCCGGTGCATCGCCGCTTCGCGCTCGCGCAGAACGCGGCGATCGGCGCGGTGTTGTTGTTTTTTGGATACGTCAGCTTGTTTCACGCGCCGGTGCTGCTGGAGGGCGCGCCGGGAGGCCGCCTGCTCGCCGGGGCGGCGGCGCTGTGGTGGGGCGGGCGCCTCGGTTTGCTGCCCTGGCTGGCGGTGGGCGGAGAGCTGACCACGCGAGGGCTGCGGATCGGCTTTGGCCTGCTGTGCGCGCAGTGCGCTATCTACGCGGCGGCCTATGGGTGGCTGGCGCTGCGGACGGTCGAGTGAGCCGGGGCGGGAGCCGCCCGCCGCGACGCGAGGACCGGCGGTGGGGCGCGGAACGCGGATCCCCTTGGACTCACCTCCAAGCCGACGTTCCAAGCCCATGGCGGGGGCCGGCGGTTGAGGCCGCCGGTTTTTCGCTTTGCGCCGGGCGGGCGGGGCGCGCACTCACGGGGCCCGTTTTTCACCATGGCCCGCAGCGTCGTCCTCCAAGGCACCCCCCGTTGTTCGCGTTGCGAGCTGCCGCCGCGCTGGTGCGTTTGCGCGGTGCAGCGGCGCGAGGCCTGCCCGCTGCACGTGGACGTCTTGCAACACGTGCTCGAGGCGCATCGGCCCAGCAGCACGGGCAACCTCATCCCGCGCGTGGTCGAGGGAGCGCGGGTGCATCCGTATCGGCGCGAGCGCGCGCTGGTGCGGGCCGAGATTGTGCGCCCGGAGGCGGCCGAGCTGTGGATCCTGCACCCGCAAGGCGGGCAGGCGCCGGCCGCGCCGACGGCGGTCGGCGGACTCCAGGTGCTCCTGCTCGACGCGAGCTGGGCCCAGGCCAACGGCATGCTTGCGCAGGTGCAGGACTGGGGCCGGCGGGTGCGCCTGCCGATGACCGGGCGGAGCCGCTACGCCCTGCGCGCGCAGAACGGCGAGGGGCGCTTTTCCAGTTTCGAGGCGTTGCTGTTTCTGCTCGAGGCGCTGGGCCGCGACGAGGCGGCGGCGCGGTTGCGCCTGCAGTTCGAGTTGCACGTCTACGCCGGCCTCTGCTCGCGCGGGCGCAAGGGCGAGGCCGAGGCCTATCTGGCGGAGTCGCCGGTGCGGGAGGCGTTTCCCGAGCTGCTGGCGGAGTTTTCGCGCAAGCGGCCCAACGCCGGCGCGGCGTGAGCGCGGGCCGCTTTTTGTGAACCCGGGCCACTGCCGCCGGCGGCGGTTTTCCGCTAAGGTGGAGGCGTGACCACCCTCATCCCCACCCAAGCTCCCGCCACCCCCGGCGCCGGCGCCACCCCCGCCCCCGCCGAAATCGCCCTCACGCCCGGCCTGCGCCGCCTTTCCCACCGGCTCGATCTGAGCGCCGCCCACCGCCACTACCACCGCCACGGCTGGTATCTGGCGAAAAACGTGCTTCCGCCCGACCTGCTCAACTGCTGCCAATACGTGCTGGAGGAATGGACCGAGGGCATGGCCCAAAAGTGGCGCGCCGAGGGCCGTCTCACCGACCTGCGCGAGGACCTCGATTTCCGCAACCGGTTCAACCAGCTCTGGCTGGACGCCGGTAAACCCGCCTACCACCGCAGCCCGCGCAAGCCCCTGGTCGACCGCTGCCCCGAGGAGATGTTCACCATCCTCAGCCACCCCGCGCTGGTCGATCTCGCCGAGCTGTTCCTCGGCACCGAGGAGCTGATCTCCCACTCGACCTGGAACTCCCGGCCCAAGACGCCCGACGCCGCCTTCACCGACACGCCCTGGCACCAGGACGGCCAATACTTCCGCAACCAGGCCCACCTCCACATCATGACGATGTGGTTCCCCCTGCACGCGGTGGACGAGACGTCGTCCTGTCTCGCGGTCGCGCCGGATTTCGACCGCGCTGTGCTTTACGACAACTTCGAGTATCCGGAAAATGGATTTACCGGCATCCGCCGCGAGGAGGCCGCCGCGTTGACCGCCCTGCCCGTCCCGATGGAGCGCGGCGACGTGCTGCTTTTCCCGCAGCTCACCCCGCACAAGGCCATGAGCAACAACTCCGGCCTCATGCGCTGGAGCATGGATATGCGCTACGTCTCGACCACCAAGGCCATGCCCCCCGCCCTGGACCAGGGACTGATCGTGCGCAGCGCCGGCGCGCACGCCCTGACCGGTTATGGCGAGTGGCACGCCAAGTGGACGCCCGACACCGCGTGGTGATCGGGGCCTGACACCGTCGCGCCCCGGTGTTTGCCTGCCGTCCCGGTGTCTCACTCGCTCGATTTGGTCGCCCCCTTGATTGTCCGCTACGGCCGCGCCACGCACGGGCGCCGCAGGCGGGAGAGCTATCGCTTTGCCGACTATTGGTGCCTTCACCACTACGACTACTCACTGGGCCTTGCGCTGGACGGCGAGCCGCACCGGCTCGGCGCGGGCGCGGTCAGCCTCGTGCCCGCCGGCGTGCGCATGGACTACGAATTCCCGCGCGCCGAGTGCGTGCACACCTACGCGATCTTCGCTTGGACGGGTCCTCCTCCCGAGCGGTGCATCATCCCGGCGGGCGCGCTGCCCGCCGGGTGGGGCGCGCGATTCCGGTCCGGCGTGGAGAACGCGGACGAACGGTTCCGCCGCGTGCGCCTGTGGGACTTGTTGAACGAGCTCGCCGCGCCCGACCGAGCCGCTTCCGCGGATCTGGTCGGTCGCGCGCGGGAGATGTTGTCCGCCCGCCTGCAGGAGCCGCCAGCCATCGCGCGTCTCGCGGCCGAGCTGGGCGTGTCGCATAATCTGCTCACTCTGCGCTTCCGCGAGCGGCTGGGCGAGTCGCCGATCAACTACGCCCGGCGCCTGCGGCTAGCCGAGGCGCGCCGGCTCCTGGTCGAGACCAGCCTGCCGGTAAAGATCGTCGCCCGCGAGTGTGGCTACGGCGATTCCCACGCGCTGGCCAAGGCCCTGCGCGCGGCGACCGGGGTCGGGCCGCGCGGGCTGCGCCGGTCGGCCACGACTCAGCCCCGCCCGTGAGCGTGGCGGCGGGTCTCGACTAGTCACGAACCAACAAACAAACCACCCCGGGCACGACGCTAGGCCACCGCCAGCGCCACCGGGGCGGCCTTGGGGGCGGTGCCGCGGTAGTGGTGGTGGATGGGGCGCAGGCGCTCGGGCGCGGCGAGGGCGGACTCGATCTCGGGGCGTTCGCGCACGATTTCCCAGAGGGGCTGGTCTACGGTGGGCACGAGGAAAAAGGCGTCGCGCGCGGCCTGGTTCCAGCGGTGGCCGAAGCGCAGCATGTCGTCGGGAAGGACGTCGCCGCGGCAGTTGGCGGAGCCGCAGCCGCAGGGGAAGGGCTCGCCGGGGTTGAGGGTGCCGTAGTCGTCCGTCAGCTCCTCGCCGGGGGCGATGTCGCGCACCGCCAGCTCGAAGTCATACCCGAGCGAGAGGCAGTTGGCCGCGCAGGAGTGGTTGAAAAACCGGCCGTGGTCCCAGCAAAGCACGTAGCGACCACGTCCATCCATGTAGGAGTAGATCTGGAGCTGGCGCCTGGCGTAGGCGGGGAGGTCGGCGGCCTGCTCCGGCGTGAATTGTTGATCGAGGGCGTCGAGCGCCCAGACGATGGTGCCTTTGGGAATCGAGCGGGTGGCGAAAACGCCCCAGCCGATGTGTGGGTTGACGAACCGGAGTTCGGTGTGGGGGTGGACCATATTTTGGCCGTGATAGGCTTGGTTGCGTTTTCTTCTTAGCATGAAAGGGACCATAAAAAGCGAGCACCGATGGGCCGAAGGTTGCGTCCACGGGGGAGTTTTAGGTTCAACTGTTTCCCGTTATGCGATTTCCCACCCCCTGTTTTCTTCACCCATGAGCGCTGTCCTTCCATCCGCCGGGAGGGCGGGCCTTTTGATCGCGCGACATCGGATGGCGCTCATCCCGAACGAGGGCTCGTGGTTCGCGCTCAATCACGTGAGCGCGGACCGCATCCCGGCCGCGGCCTTGCCGACGCGCTATGCGGGCACGGGCCCAAGATCTTTCGGCAGCGCGATTTACGCGTTGCTCACGCGAGCGGATTTTTCCGCGATGCACCGGCTGCGCACGGAGGAGACCTGGCATTTTTACGAGGGTGAGCCGGCGGAATTGGTCCTGCTGCACCCGGACGGGCGCGGCGAGGTGCTGTGCCTCGGGCCGGATACGCTGGCCGGGCAACACGCGCAGGTGACGGTGCCGGCGGGGGTGTGGATGGGGGCGAGGCCGGGTGGAAAAAACGGGGACGCGTATACCTTCTTCGGCTGCACGCTGGCGCCGGGGTTTGACTACGCCGACTACGAGTCGGGCTGGCGCGACGAGCTGGTGTCGGCCTATCCGGCGCAGGCGGTGGTGATCGCGGCGCTGATCCGCCCGGAGTTTTTCACCCGACCGGCGGCGAACGCGGATGCGGGCGTGGGCATGGGAGCGGCGGTGGCGGATAAACCCGCGCCGGCGGCCGAGCGCAGTTGGGTGTTCGCGGCGGCGGACGCTCCGCGGATCGTGGCCGGGCCCGGCGTGAGTTTGCACGAGCTGGCGGGCCGCACGGGGCGGGCGCGCACGGAGGAGGTGAGTTTCGCGCGTTTTCGCCTGGAGGCGGGATGTGGCACGGGCTCGAGCCGCTACGTGGGCGGCGACGAGTATTTTCTGATCATCCAGGGCACGGGGGTGGCGACCCTGGGCGCGGAGCCCGCGCCGGTGGGGCCGGGCTCGGTGGTGGTGATCAAACGCGGCGAGCCCCATGCGATGATGGCCGACGCGGACGGGCCGCTGGAGTTTTTCACCGTGCTGGCGCCGGCCTTCAACCCGGCGCACTACCAGGCGGGAACCCAGAACGGAGCCTGAAGCCATGAACCCTTCGCGTGCGGATCGTGGTGCCTGGGTGTGGCGAGCGGGCGTTTCTATCCTGCTCTGGCTGGCCTGCGCGGCGGGCGCGCGGGCGGGCGAAGAGCGGGTGGATCTCGGCGACGGGCTGACCGCGCGCTGGCTGACGCCCGATTCGGGGTGGGACGGGCGCGCGATCCTGATCCTGCACGGGCTGGCGAGCGACAGCGAGGGCCCGGCGGACGCCCAGCGGCGTCTGGCGGAGGCCCTGGTGGCGCGGGGCGTGGCGTCGCTGCGGGTGAATTTTCGCGGCGAAGGCAATCCGGCACGCACGCGGATCGAGTCAACCTGCGCCACTCGTATCCAAGATACGGAGACGGCGCGGGCCTGGGTGCTGGCCCGGCCGGGCGTGGCGGCGAGGCGGGTGGGCGTGCTGGGCTGGAGCCTGGGCGGGGCGACCGCGTTGCAGACGGCCGGGCGGCACCCGGACTGGTTTCGCGCAATGGTCCTGTGGTCGAGCGTGACCGGCCCGCTGGACGACCTCGCGCGCGGCGCGGGGTTGCGCGAGGCGGCGGCGGAGGCGGAGCGCGAGGGCCGGGGCGCGTATGAGCTCGCCGGCTGGAAGACGGTGACGCTGACGCGGGAGTTTTTCGCGAGCCTGCGCGGGGTGGACCTCGATGCGGAGCTGGCGCGGTATCCCGGGGCGTTTTTGAGCGTGCGCGGGTCGGCCGACTATCTGCCGGCGCGCGAGGCGGAGATCCTTGAACGGGCGACCGGCCGGCCGGCGGAGGCGGTCCTGATCGGCGGGGCGGACCACATTTTTAACGTGTTCGAGTCCGGCGCGGGCCACTTCGAGCACGCGGTGCGGGTGACGGTCGACTGGGTGGCGCGCGAGCTGTGAGGCGGCGGGCCGGGCGGGCGCGCGGGGCGTTGCCAAGGGGAAAACATTTGGCCTGCCTCGGCGGCATGAAATTCGCGCACATGTTGGTGTCGGGCCTGTTGATCTGGGCGGGGGCGGCGATCGCGGCCGCGGCCGCGGCTGCGGCGAGCGGTGAGCGGGAGCGGGAAGCGCCGGCGGGAGAGGCGGAGGCGTCGCGGTCCGCTGGCAAATTCGCATGGGCCGAACTGCTCACCAGCGGGGTGCCGGGGGAGTTGGCGCCTTTCTACGCGGACGTGCTGGGCTGGACGGCCGAGACGGTGGGGGAGGGCGACTACGCCTACGTGCGGCTCTCGCACCTCGGGCGTCCGGTGGCGGGTATCGCGCATCGAGCGGATGCGGAGCCGGGCGTGCGGCGCGCGCGCTGGGTGGCCTTTCTCTCCGTGGCGGACGTGGCGGAGAGCGTGCGGCGCGTGACCGAGGCGGGCGGGCGCGTGCTCGCGCCCGCCGCGACGTGGCCGGGTCGGGGGGAGCAGGCGGTGGTCGCGGACGCGGAGGGCGTGGCGCTGGGTTTGTTGGCGATGCAAGGCGAGGCGGAGAACGAATACGCGGCGGAGGAGGGCGAGTGGATGTGGCCGCTGCTGCTCACGCGCAGGCCGGATACCGCGCTGGGTTTTTATCGCGCGGCGCTGGGCTACGATGTGGCGCCGGAGGGGCGCACCCCGCTGTTTCAGGCGGACTTTATTTTTGCGCGCGGAGTGCGGGCGCGGGCGGGTGTGATGTTGATGCCCGCCCGCACCGGCGGGCGCGCCGGCTGGCTCGGGCTGGTGCGCGTGGGGGGGCTGGAGGCGACGCTGGCCAAGGTGCGCGCGCGCGACGGACGGGTCTTGCAGGGGCCGACCGACGACCTGATCGGCGGGCGCGTGGCGGTGGTGGCGGACCCGCGGGGCGGGGTTTTCGGGCTGGTGCAGACCAGCGCGCCGGCGTCGGCCGCCGCGAACGAGGGCGCGGCCGCGGAATCGCAATCGGGTGCGGCGGGGCCAGAGGTCGGCGCGACGGCCGGTGCGGCGGGGCTGGCCTATGCGTGGAAGGACGCGGCGTTCTACGAAGCGTGGTTCGACCCGGCGAGCGTGGTGTTGCCGCCGCCGATCCTGTTTCGCGGGTTTGGGCCGGACGGCAAGCCGCAGCCGGTGCTAACCACCCGGCCGCGCCCGGCGGCGCGTCCTTGAGAAGCGGATACAAAAAAACCGCCCCGCGAACGGGGCGGCCGGTCGGTCGCGGGACGCGTTGTCCCGGGATCGCGGGCGGGGCCGAGACTCAGGCGCGGCCCATGTAGGTGCCGTCGGAGGTGGAGACCTTGATGAGTTCGCCCTCCTTGATGAAGAGGGGGACGTGGACGACGAGGCCGGTCTCGAGGGTGGCGGGTTTCTGGACGTTGGAGGCGGTGTCGCCCTTCACGCCGTCGGCGCTTTCGATGATCTTCAGCACCACGGAGGTGGGGAGGTCGATGGTGAGGGGTTTGTCGTCGACGTAGAGGACCTCGACCTTGCCGTTGGCGGTGAGGTAGTTCTTGGATTCGCCGATGAGGGTGGCGGGGAGCTCGATGGTCTCGAAGGTCTCGGGGTCCATGAACGCGTAGGCGTCGCGGTCGGCGTAGGAGAACTCGAGGGTTTTGCGCTCGGTGGGGAGGACCTCGATGTTGTCGGTGGAGGCGAAGCGTTGGTCGAGGGCTTTGCCGTAGCGCAGGTTGCGCATCTTCACCTGCACGAAGGCGCGGAGATTGCCCGGCGTGCGGTGCTGGGTGTCCATGACGAGGTGGGGTTCGCCGTTGAATTTGATGACTTGGCCTTTGCGGATGTCGTTGGCGGAGGGCATGGCGGGAGCGGGTGAGGGGCGGTGGGTTTTGTCGGGCGAAAAGGTTAATGGCTAGCCGGGGCGCGGCGGGAGTGTCAAGGGCGGTGCCCCGGTCGCGCAGGCTCACGACGCCGGGAGGCCGGGCAGCACGAGCAGGAACTCGGTGAGCGGCGCCGCCGGGGCGGAGGCGAGACGGAGTTCGCCGCCGTGGGCGCGGGCGATCTCGGCGGCGAGAGCGAGGCCGAGGCCGTGGCCGCCGGCGCCGCGCGCGGCATCGCCCCGGCTGAAGCGCTGAAAGAGCCGGGCGCGCAATTCGGGGGGCAGGCCGGGGCCGGTGTTGGCCACGCGTAGTTCGAGGCGGCCGCCGACGCGCGCGAGCCGGCAAGTCACGCGGCCGGAGGGATGATTGTAGCGGATGGCGTTGTCGAGGAGGTTGAGGGTCAGGCGGCGGAGTTGCCCGGCGTCGCCCGGGGCGTCGAGACCGGGCTCGACGACGATCTCCAGGTGCAGGGCGGTGCCCTCGGCGAGGAGCGCGGCGTCTTCGCCGGCCTCGCGCACGAGCGCGGAGAAATCCAGGCGCGCGGGGGCGGACGGCGGCGCGCCGGCGTCGAGGCGCGCGAGGAGGAGGAGCGTTTCGGTGATGCGTTGCAGGCGGCCGGTGGCCTCCTGGAGGCGCAGCAGGCGGGACTCGTGGGCGGGCGCGAGTTCGGCGGAGTGGAGCAGGCGGTCGAGCTCGCCGCGCATGATCGTGAGCGGCGTGCGCAGCTCGTGCGAGGCGTCGGCGGAGAAGCGGCGGGCCTGGGCCACGCCGGCCTCGAGGCGCGCGAGCATGGCGTTGAGCACCTGGGCGAGGCGTTGCAACTCGTCGCGCGTCGCGGGCACGGGCACGCGTTGCGCGAGCCGATGGATGTCGATGGCCTCGGCCGCGTGGGTGAGCCGGGCCATGGGCGCGAGCAGGCGACCGGAGAGCCACCACGCGCCGGCGGCGGCGAGGGCCACGACCAGCAGGGTGCCGACCAGGTAGGCGACCGCCAATTCGTTCAGGATGTCATGCACCTCCGCCAGGTCGTAGCCGATGAGGAGGTGGCCGGGGCCGGCCGGATACAGGGCCACGCGCCACGCGGCGTCCGGCAGGTGGACGGTGCGAGGGCGCGCGCCCAATTGGCTGGCGAGGCGCGAAACCGCCTCGGGGAGCAGCGCGGCCGGCAGCCGCTCCGGGGGCCGGAGGAGGCGTCCTTCGGGGTCGAGCACGGCTAAGCCGATCCAGGGTTGGTAGGACCGGGTGGCGGCGAGGTCGCCGCCTGCAAACGCATCCGCGAGGTGGCGGGCCTCGGCGGCGAGTTCCAGGTCCACCTCCTCGAATTGCTCGGCGCGGATGTGCAGGAAAGTGCCGGTCGCGAAGAGCGCGACGATGAGGCAGGCGAGGCCGACCGCGCCGAGCGCGAAGCGGAAACGGAGGGAGGAACGCGCAAGCATCACGGCAGGGCTTGGAGCGCGTAGCCCAGGCCGCGCACGGTTTGGATGAGGGGCGGGGTGAAGCCGTCGTCGAGCTTGCGGCGCAGGCGCTGCACGGCGACGTCCACGACGTTGGTGCCGGGATCGAATTGAAAATTCCACACCTGCTGGAGCAGCTCCGTGCGGGTGACTGCCCCGCCCTCGGCGCGCAGCAGGCACTCGAGCAGGGCGAATTCGCGGGTGGTGAGTTCGAGGCGGCGCTCGCCGCGCCGGGCCTCGTGCAGGATGGTGTTTACAGTGAGATCGGCCACGGAGAACAGATGCGCGGGCTCGGCGGCGTGGCGGCGCAGGATGGCGCGCAGCCGGGCGAGGAGTTCGGCGGCGGCGAAGGGTTTGGCCAGGTAGTCGTCGGCCCCGAGATCGAGCCCGGCGACGCGGTCGGTGGTGGCGTCGCGGGCGGTGAGGATGAGCACGGGCAGACGTTGGCCGGCGGCGCGCAGGCGGCGCAGCACGGCGAGGCCGTCGAGGCCCGGCAGCATGAGGTCGAGGATGAGTGCGTCGAAGCGCTCGCGACCGAGCCGGGCGAGGCCGTCGTCGCCGCGCGGGCAGAGCGCCGCCTCGTGGCCGCCGGACTGCAGGGCCTCGCCGAGCAGGGCGGCGACCTGCGGATCGTCTTCGATTACCAGCACGCGCATGCGAGCTTCATGGATGCGCGGGCCGGGTGAGGGCGAGGGCGAAGCGGGCGGCGAACATTACGGTTCCGTCATCTTTCCAACGGCGGGGGCGCGCGCCGGTCTCACTCGTCGCATGAACCTCGACCACACTTTGTCGGCCCCATCCCAACTCTCCCCGCCGCGGGTTTCGCCGGGCGCGCGGCCCGCCGCGACCGCGCCCGCTCCCTCTGCGCGCGCCGGGCGGAGAGGTTTTGAACGGGTGCGCAAACCCGTGGCGGTGGCCTGTGGGGCGGCCTGGCTCGCGCTGGCCCTCGCGTTGCCCACCCGGCACGGCGCGCTGGTGGAAAGCGTGGCGGTGGCGGGCCACCTGTTGGTGGTGGCGGCGGTGGCGGGGCGGCTGTGGAGCACGCTGCACATCGGCGGTTTGAAAAACGGGCGCCTCTGCCGCAGCGGGCCCTACGCCCGCACGCGCAACCCGCTCTATTTTTTCTCCTGGCTGGGCGTGACCGGGCTCGCGTTGTTGTTTCGCCAGCCGTGGCTGCTGTTGGCGGCGTGGGCGGGCTTCGCGGTGAGTTTCGCGCCGCTGGTCCGGGCGGAGGAGCGGCGTCTGGCGGCTTTGTTTGGCGCGGGTTATGCCGCCTACCGGGCGGAGGTGCCGCGCTTTTTCCCGCACCTTAGGATGAACGTGGCGGCGGAGGCCCGGTCGAGGGCGGCGGCGGGCGATGGCCAGACGCCGGGCAAATTGACCTACATCGAGCGCGCGGTGTCGGACGCGGTGTGGTTCCTGATCGCCGCCGTCGTGGTCGAGGCGTTGGTGGCGCACGGGGGATGGGGCGTGTTGCAGGCGATGCTGGGTTGAGGTCGGCGCGCGGGCGCCCCGGTCCGGCAGCGGGCAAACTTGACGTCCGCATTTTTTGCCCAGCTTATGCCGGCTGTGAGTTGGTTTCGCCGTTTTATGACGCTCGTCTTGCTGGCCCTGTGGTTGCCGGCGACCTCGCACTGCGCGGTCGAGACGGTGCTTGGCTGGGTCGATGAACACTGCGAAATGGTGTGCGCGCACCCCGGCTAAGACGCGGGCGCGGCGGATTCGCATGTCGCCTCCGACGTTTGCGCCACGCTGGAGGGCGACGGTTTCAAGGCCCCCGCCGGCGCGCCGGTCGCGCCCGAGCCAAGCCTGACCGTGCTGGCCTGTCTGGGCCGCGTCCACGCGGCGCTGCCGCGCGAGGCGAGGCCTTTGGCCCGCTCCGCGCGAGCCGCCGGCGACCCGCGTGAGTGGGTGCCGGTGCGCGTCTTCGCGCAGCGCGCCGCTCTGCCGGCGCGCGCCCCCGGCATCTTGGGCTGATCCGTCCCGGCGCGGACGGATCGGCCGGTTTTTGGAATCGTCGCCCCGCGACGCGCGTTCACTCGCGCCTTCTCGCCGGGGCTTCTGGCGTCCCCTTGTCGTTTTGTGCCGTTGCCGAAGTC
The DNA here is from genome assembly GCA_038223295.1 of Opitutales bacterium. Taxonomy (GTDB): domain Bacteria; phylum Verrucomicrobiota; class Verrucomicrobiia; order Opitutales; family Opitutaceae; genus IMCC26134_A. The sequence continues at coordinate 1,963 of JBBRHC010000006.1, read as the reverse complement.
ATGTCTCTTTTTCGACTGTATCCTTTTTTATTGGTGTTTGGCGTCGCCCCGATGGGCGCGGAGGAGCTTGCGCTCGCCGAGGCGCTGCGACTCACGGCGGAGCGGCACCCCGCGCTCGCCGCCGCCGGCCCCGCCGCGCGCGCGGCCGACGCGGGGATCGAGCAGGCGGGCGTGCGCCCGCCGCCGACGCTGGGGTTGACGGTGGAGAACTTCGCCGGCGGCGGCATGGCGCGCGGCTTCGATGCGGCGGAGGCCGCGGTGGAACTTAGCCAAACCCTGGAACGCGGCGGCAAACGCGCGCGTCGGCTCGATCTGGCCATGGCCCGGCGCCGCGCTGGCGCTGCCCGAGCGCCCGCCCGCCGCCGAGGCCTGGCTGGGAAAACTCGCCGCGCACCCGCGACTGGCCCGGCGACGCGCCGAGATTGATATCCAGCGCGCCGCCCTGGCGCTGGAGCGCGCGCAGACGACGGCTGACGTGACGCTGGGCGGGGACGTGAGGTTTTTTCGCGCGGACTCGGACGCCGCTTTGGTCGCGGGGGTGTCGATCCCGCTCGGGGCGCGCCACCAAAACCAGGGCGCTATCCGCGCCGCGCGCGAAACGCTCGCCGGCGCCGAGCTCGGCGCGCGCGCGGTCGAGGCCGAGCTGCGCGCCCGGCTCGAAGCCGCGTGGCGGGAGCTCGCCGCCGCCCACGCCGCCGCCGACCTGCTGCGCCGCGACGCGCTGCCGCCGAACGAGGAGGCCCACGCGGCGGTCCGCGCCGCCTACGCGGAGGGTGTGCTCCCGCTGCTCGACGTGCACGATGCGAAGCGCGCCTTGGTGGGCCTGCGCCGCGAGCTGCTCGGTGCCGACCTCGCCTACGCCACCGCCCTCGTGCGCCTCGACGCGCTCGCCGACCCGGCCTTCGCCGCCACCACCCGCCTGCTCTCCGACCGATGAATGCCTTTTTCCCCCGCCTTTCGGTTTCTCTTTTTTGCGCGTTTGGATTGTTGGCCCGCGCGGCCCAAACCGTCGTGCTCGACGCCAACGGCGCCGCCAATCTGCGCATCCAGACCGCGCTGGCCGAGCCGCGCTTGTTTGAGGAGACGGTGTTTGCCCTGGGCCGCATCGAGGCGCGCCCGGAGCGCGTGGCCTCCGTCGCGAGCCGCATCGCGGGTCGGGTGGTAGCGCTCGCCGCGCAGGCGGGCGATCGCGTGGTGGTCGGGGCCGAGGTGGCGCGAGTGGAGAGTCGCCAGCCGGGCAACCCGCCGCCGCAGATCGGGCTCATCGCGCCGCTGGGCGGCGTCGTCACGCGGCTCGACATTCACCTGGGCGCCCCGGTGGAGCCCGACCGCGCGGTGTTGGAAATCACCGACCTCGGCGAGGTGTTCGCCATCGCGCGCGTGCCCGAGGCCGAGGTGGGCCGCATCCCGGCCGATGCGATCGCGCGGGTGCGCGTGGCGGCCGTGCCGGAGCAGGTTTACGAGGCGCGTTTCGTGCGCCTCGGAACCGCTGCCGACGCGGCCGGGGGCACGCTCGACGCGGTGTTTCGCCTGGCCAATGCCGACGGCCGACTGCGTCCCGGTCTGAGCGCGGAGTTTGCCATCGTGGTGGCCCGTCGCGCCGGGGGCGCTCAGCGTGTCGCGCGAGGCGGTGCAGGGCACGCCCGCGCTGCGCCACGTCTACGTGAAGAACTTTGACCTGCCGCACGCCTTTGACCGCGCCCCGGTCGTCACCGGCGCGACCAACGACCGCTTCGCCGAGATCGTGAGCGGGCTCTTCCCGGCCGACGAGGTGGCGACCACCGGCGCCTACTCGCTCGGGTTCGCGGGCGGCGCGGGCGGGGTCTCGCTCAAGGAGGCGCTCGACGCCGCGCATGGCCACGAGCACGCCGCCGACGGCTCGGAGCTGAAGGCGGGCGCTAAGGCGAGCGGCGACGGGGCGGCCCTTCCCGCTCCTTCCGACGCGGACCATGCGCACGGGACC